>NZ_JAFNJD010000021.1:0-66881 GCF_017368415.1 Shewanella sp. 4t3-1-2LB | reverse complement strand
CATGTGATTTATGGCTTTTGGCTGGAAGCGGCTGGAACCATTCCTAAAAGGATTGATAGTTTACTCGCAGAAACCGAGCAGCATGTACTGCCAATACGAGGAGACTCAAGAGCTTACCCTCGGTGTGTTAGAGCAAAACCAAGGAAATATCCAGTCAAAAGAAAATGCCAGTCAGCTCTTAACTGACTGGCATTAGGCTAAAAGCCGCTTTTTTTATGTTTAATGAACAACAACGCTACTTTACAAAATCTACGCCTAACTGAATGTCAGCTTTCAGGGTATCGAGCATACTGTCGCGAGCCTGAACTTCGAACGCACTCAGCTCACCAACTGCCAGAATCTTCTCTATACCCTGCTTACCCAACAGCACGGGTTGCGCGAACAGTGGCGCATACTCACTGTCGCCAGCAATATAGGCACATTCAACCACATTGGCTTCACCCTGCAACCCTCGTATTAGTGACATACAGAAACGGAAAGCCGCCTGCCCCATGGATAAAGTAGCGCTGCCACCACCAGCTTTAGCTTCTACCACTTCAGTACCGGCATTCTGGATACGTTTTGTCAAAGCGGCAACTTCTTCATCGGTGAAACTGACGCCTTCAACCTGCGATAATAATGGCAAAATAGTGACACCACTATGACCACCAATAACGTTCACTTTTACATCTGCAACATCCAGTCCTTTAAGTTCAGCAATGAAAGTTTCTGAACGAATAACGTCGAGGGTGGTGACACCGAACAGACGATTCTTATCATAAACTCCGGCTTTTTTTAGTACTTCGGCGGCAATAGCCACTGTGGTATTCACAGGATTAGTGATAATGCCAATCAACGCTGAGGGACAAACTACCGCAACTTTCTCAACCAGATTGCGCACAATTCCCGCATTAATGTTGAATAGATCAGAACGATCCATGCCGGGCTTACGGGCGACGCCTGCAGATATAAGCACAACGTCAGCACCAACCAATGCCGGAGAAGGATCTTCGCCTGCAAAACCTTTCACAGTAACTGCAGTTGGGATATGACTCAAATCTACGGCGACACCTGGTGTGACCGGCGCAATGTCATACAGTGATAATTCAGAACCAGCAGGCAGCTGGGTTTTTAACAGCAGGGCGAGGGCCTGACCAATACCACCAGCGGCGCCAAGTACAGCAACTTTCATAGTACTCTCCGTCATTCTCGGGATTTATGTGACATAGATCTTGTTTTATCGTGGCAAAAATCTATGACATTGACCATTAAATAGCAATTATCCATTAGTCACATAACCCTTTATAAAGATTCAGTTCCTTCACGGCAAACTAACGTTTCTATCCCACGGCCACTACAACTTGATCAATATTGAATTTTTATTCATGAAAAATGACTATTCCTTGACAATAAAACGTTCAATATGCACTATGGCTCGATCAGGATGAATAGAGACCCGGAACAAACATGACCGTAACCAAGAACCAAGACGATCTTATCAGGACGTTCAAGGCAATTTTAAAAGAAGAACGCTTTGGGTCGCAGAGCGAAATAGTTACTGCACTGCAGACTGAGGGCTTCTCAAACATCAATCAGTCCAAAGTCTCGCGGATGCTGAGTAAGTTTGGTGCGGTACGGACCCGAAATGCCAAACAAGAGATGGTTTACTGTCTTCCCGCTGAATTGGGCGTACCTACGGCTGGTAGTCCGTTGAAAAACCTAGTACTCGATGTTGACCATAATCAAGCCATGATTGTCGTCCGCACCAGTCCTGGCGCCGCACAACTGATTGCTCGATTGCTCGACTCTATCGGCAAACCCGAGGGAATATTGGGCACTATCGCTGGCGACGATACCATATTTATCTGCCCGTCGAGTATCAAAGCGATTGAAGATACGTTGGAAACAGTGAAATCTCTTTTTAATTATGCAGATTAACCACATAATTAAACAAAAACGCACCATTAAGGTGCGTTTTTTTCTGTGGCGAAATTACTCACTAAACTGAACAATGAAATCCAGCGATGGCGCAAAAAAAGAAGAGCCAGTAACTGCCTGAGTAAAATGCATTAAGTGATCGTGATTACCAGCACCGTCACCCACTATCATGCTATGTAACATTTTCTCAAAATATTCAGGCGTCTTACAGGTCGAGATAAACATCAGTCCTTGTTGTCTGACGGTACCAAAAGGTAGGCTTTGTCTGAGGATCTCCAGCGATTGACCATTTTCATCTTTAAGATTCACTCGCTTTATATGTGCTGTTAACGGCTTGTCCTCAGACTCATATTCAATGTTGTCTTGTTTAGTGCGTCCAATAATATCTTCTTGTTTTTGGGTGGGTAACCGTTGCCACTTACGCAGGTTGTGTACATACTTCTGCACATGGATATAGCTGCCCCCTCTAAACTCAGGATCCTGCTCATCAACTAATGCAACCTGCTGTCGGTTGCGCCCTTTCGGGTTTTCTGTGCCATCCACAAATCCCGTTAAATCTCGGGCATCCATAAAGCGGAAGCCTCTTTCTTCATCTTCCAGTTCTGCCAGCCCTTCCAGCATGCCATAGACCTCATTGGCCACTAGGTGCAGAATATCCATACGATCACAACGCAGATGAAAAAAAAGGTCATACTCTATGGCCGGTGCATCACGGTTGCCACTCTCCATCGCCGGAAAAGGACGCAGTTCTGCTGGACGGGCGTCTGGGTACAAGGCATCCCAATAATTGGCACCAATCGCGACAAAGCCATTGAAAGCACTGTCGGCATATTGATCAGCCAATTCGTAAATATACTGAGCGATGTTGGCAAGACATGGGCGCATCTGCGCCTCAACGCCATCATTAGCATTGAACATCAAATAAACTGCGTGCAAATTACCTTCAGCACAGATACCCAATTGTTCGCGTGGCATATCCAATGTACCCATCTAAAGATCCCTTATCAGCTTAAACCGTATTCGGCACTATTATCTGTTAATTAAGCCAAAATTTACACTGAAACAAAGGGTTTTGAGAGCCAAGGCATCAATAACCGGCTACTTGCCCATCTTTACGACTTTCTGAAGCGCCACGGTAAACCCCAGTTTGCGGGTCACGTGCAATCGCCTGGTAACCGCCAAAGGCTCCCAAAGAATCCTGTAAAATATGGCCTTTCTTACTTAATTCTCGACGGGTTTCCATAGGAAAACCGGACTCAAGGCTAACGTAACCACCGTCATTCATTTGTTCACCTGTAGGTTGCGTTGAACCGGTATGCAAGATTCTGGGAGCATCGCCCGCCTCTTGCAAATTCATACCGAAGTCAATGATATTGATTAAGATTTGTGCATGCATCTGAGGCTGTGTTGCGCCGCCCATCACCCCAAAACTCAGCCAAGGTTTGCCATCTTTTGTAACAAAGGCTGGAATAATAGTGTGAAAAGGTCGTTTGCCCGGCGCATAACTGTTGAAATGACCCGGTGTCAAATCAAACAGTTGACCACGATCCTGTAGCACAAAGCCCAAATCTGGCGGCGTCATACCTGACCCCATTCCGCGATAATTACTTTGGATCAGTGACACCATATTGCCCTCCGGATCAGCGGTAGTAAGATACACAGTATCGCCATGAAGCAGATTAGGATTACCCGGCTCAACACTCTTAGCGGCCTTATGCGGATCAATTAACTTGGCGCGTTGGTAGTTATACTCTTGAGAGATAAGCTGTTTAACCGGAATGTCATTAAATGTCGGATCTGCATAAAATTTTGCCCGATCCGCAAATGCCAATTTCTTAGCCTCAACAAATAAGTGAACATACTCTGGACTTGTCTGTCCCATCGCTTTCAGATTAAAAGGTTCCATGGTCTTCAGGATCTGCAAAGCTGCAATTCCCTGTCCATTAGGCGGCAACTCCCAAACATCATAACCCCGGTAATTAGCAGAGACCGGCTGAACCCAATCACTGTGGTGAGCAGCCAGATCCTCGTAACTAAGATAGCCGCCCTGGGCCTTCATATAAGCGGCGATACTGCGAGCAATGCTGCCTTTATAGAACTCATCACGACCACCTTTGGCAATTTTTTCATAGGTGTTAGCAAGCGCTGGATTTCTAAATATCTCACCAACATTAGGCATCTTGCCATTGGGCATATATGTCTCTTTAAAACCGGGATATTTAGCCAGTCTTTTAGCACTTAACTGCATATAAAAGGCAATCAACTCCGAAACCGGAAATCCCTCTTTGGCGTAACTAATGGCAGGCGCTAAGTTATCTGCCATGGGCAGTTTGCCAAACTTGTCGTGTAGTTGATACCATCCATCGACAGCACCAGGAACTGACACAGGTAACGGGCCGTATGGCGGCAGATAATCCAGCCCTTTGGCTTTGAGCATCTCCAATGTCAGCGATTTAGGACTGCGACCAGACGCATTAAGGCCATATAATTTCTTGTCTTTGGCGCTCCAAACAATGGCAAACAAATCACCACCAATTCCTGCGCCAGTTGGCTCTACTAACCCCAACATGGCGTCCGCCGCAATGGCCGCGTCTACAGCACTGCCCCCGTGCTTAAGAATATCCAATGCAACCTGAGTCGCCAATGGCTGACTAGTAGCCGCCATACCATGAGTGGCATACACTTCTGAGCGACTGGCAAATGCCTTTCCGGTCACCCGATCATAAGCAAAAACATGGGCAGAAAAGCCAATAGATGAGCTACAAATCACCGCAAATAAGGCAAAAACGTGATGTTTCCACATAGCATAGATGTTTCGGATGGTCATATGACAGTTAACAGAATGATTCTGGGAGGCGTTAAACGTAACACAAGTATGATGAATTAATTATAGAGAGCAACGTCTTGAAACAATTATCTCCCATTGGTAATGAATGGTGCCAGTCAGCTTACGCCCAAATAATTAACTTATTGACTAGAATTAAAGGCAATCACCATATTTTTACCCCTAAGTTAGGAGAATACGATGTTAGAAAGCACGTTTTTGTTGCTGGCGATTATGCTCCTCGGCTACCTTTTTCGTCATCGCTGGTCTGGTAACCAACGTCATAAAGAAACCCGCACAAAAACTGTATCAGCAAAAATTTTGCCGTTTCGAGCCGTCAGTATTGAGTGTTTAGGTTTTCCCTGCAAGGCCGTATCAAAACTCAGCAATAAGCGTTTCCTGCCCAACGATGCGCCAAGTCTCCCCCTTGCGACCTGCAATAATGCAAGCTGTAAATGTCGCTATATTCACCACGAAGATCGCCGCGCTCATAACAGCGACCGCCGCCTGAAAATTGGTATAGTGACCGATCTATACGGTACGTTAGGAGAAAAAGAACGACGCCAGAAAACTGCTGACCGCCGCATTCAAGAGATAAACACGCCGGAACTTAAGTAAATTTCACGGAAGCGAAGTTAAGCGACTACCTCTTACAGCCATAGATTTTAATCATTGTGAGATCTGTTGCCATTCATAACGATGTGACTAAACAAACAGCTGCCGCCGACGCTACTGACGCTCAAGATAAGCACTATTACATCTACATCGCTGATGAGTATGTCTCACCAGCCACTGCGGAAAAACCTATGATATGGTAGCGACTTCTGAGCATCAGCTTCAACAATTTCGCTATGACAATACCGGCAAGTAGCTGCAGGCATTGGGGATCCACTCGTATAGCACTTTTACCAATACTTCTCTGTGGTGATTTGTCCTGGCGCCCGTCGTAGATTTTTACGCAGTCCTCTATCGGTAAGAATCGAGATGCTGTCGCGGATCATCCCAGGATTGCCACACAACATTATCTGAGAGTCAGCAGCTGCTATCGAGATCCCGGCCTGCCGCTCAATGCTCCCCGATGCTAATCCATCAGGGATACGGCAATGCAACATTCCTGGGTGTTCTTCCCGGGTAATTGCAGGTAAAAAGCGGAACTGTGGCCGTTGCATTGCCAATGCCTGCAACTTGGCAAAATATGCAAGTTCATCGGCCCTTCTGGCACCATAAACCAAAACTATCTTTTCAAAGCGCTGCCAGGGCTCGGCGGTGTCCAGTATTGCAAGAAATGGCCCGACAGCTGTTCCTGTTGCCAGCAACCACAAATGCCGCCCCTGTATCTCGCCTTGAGGTAATTCATTCAACGTCAGAAATCCCGTGGCGGGAACACTAACATCAATAACATCTCCTGGCTGCAGTAGATGCAATGCTGGAGACAGCTGACCATCAGGAACAGTTACCGCTAACACCTCAATGTAATCGCTACCTGGAGGATTGATAATAGAGTATGCCCTAGCCACTCTTTTATCCTGTAGCGACATTGCCAACTTGATAAACTGGCCAGCCAAATAAGGGCCAATATCTACCGCAATTTTCAAGCTGAAGAGCCGCTCATTCCAGTCAGTTCGATCAATCACCTTACCAACTTGCCACATATGCTCTCCTCATAGAAAGTGTCTGGTGGATTAAAGCATACGCTACCGAGTACATAACAAAAACCCCTTATAATAAAGGGGTTTGATAAATTGCAACGACACACTAGCTGCTGTATGAGCTACTGTTCACTAGTAGTAAAACTGTCACGGAACGCCTGTAAGCCTTTTTGCACATGACTGTAAGTCGCATCCACCCCATCAGCAATATCACCATCAAGGACTTTCAACTTATCCAAAATATTTCGGGCTTCGGAAAACCCCTTATCAATGGCACCACCTATGATATCCATAAATCCATTAAGCTGATCTTCGGGACTTTTATCTGCGTTCTGTTGTTGATAGGTGGTATAGAACTTGGTAGCAAAATCGACGATCCGTCCGGCAGTCGCCTCTGGAGAGTAATCAACTTGCTGTTGTTGTTGCTGCTGAAAAGCAGTTTCACCCATGGATGCTTTCAATTTCTGATTAATTGCATCTATAGCCGTCCGGTACAAAAGCTGCATTGGCTTATCACCACTGCTAATAGTCACTTGCTCTTGGGCAGACAGAATTGCTTGATTCATTAATTGCCGACTCACATGGCGTACACTGGTATTATTGACAACCTCTGACACCGCTTTACCATGACTTCCATCAACGGTCGCGTCCTTATCTTTGGCAACTTGAGATACCTGGGAACCGTGATTCTGGATCTCCATCTTCCTTTCCTCTTAACTAGTTACTCAAAACTAATTATCGGACATTTTTTGCACAACTTTAATTTTCCTTATCTCTATTTAAGCGTTATACGACAACGCCCTATCATGCTGACCACTTAAGCTCCGCTGAAATGAAAGCCATTCAACAGGATGTGTGGTGGCAAATTTTTGCTATTCAAGTAAAGTAAATGCAGCAATCGCTAAATTAGCCATTGCATAAACAGAAATTATTACCTAAGTTAGATTGTGCGCCAGCTCACAAAAAATGTTAGTATGCTCAAAAACCACATACTGACGGGTTCACAATGGGAGAGTTTAAAGTGAAGACCACTTATGTCAGTCGGATTCCTATTCCTGCCGACTGTAGCAAGAATGCTTCTTTAAGCTGCCAGAGTTGTAGTCGGTTGATTGAGATCGAAGGTGAATTGCTGTGTTACCGTGGCGGTAAAATCACTGGACTCAAACCAATCTCTGAGCAAGATGGCTGTGTCAGCATCCTTTGTGACGGATGGCAGACACGTCGGTCTGCCTCCAATAAATAGTCAGATAAACATTCCCTGTTATCTTCAAAAATGGGCCATTTGTGACTGTTCAGACACCAGTTTAGATTGGTTAATAGCCCCCCAGTCCAATTCATAGCGTGGTTTGGGCTGAGCTTTCATACACAGTGTCAAACCTCGGGTGGATACAATTAACCCGGCCCGCAATTCTGTATGTAGCTGTTGTAATGCACATTCACCAACGCCGCGCTGTTGCAATGTTGCAGCCAAACTGCGCCAATCTGTGGTTACTCGTTTTTTGGTGCCTTCAAGGTTTACCAGCAGTGCAATGTTCTCCATAGCATCACCTCCTGATAGATTAAGTGAACTGCAGCGTCAGTATGCAATCGTCTTGCTGAATCAGTACTGAATTACCGCACGTTATTTCGCACAAAAAATCTATGAATTAGGGATGGAACAAATGCGTTGATACAGGGAGTTATCGCTAAATTGTCACAATGCCGCAGTACCATTAACTGATGAAATATGTTAAAAGTTCGGTTTTGCTGGCGGTAGCTGCTTTTACATTTTCGAACAAAGTATTAATGTGAATTGTGTTATATCCAGCAATAGAATTTGCTACGCTATAGCCGCTTTCAGGACGTTATATTACCACTTGGATTGTGGGCCCTTTTATTGAAGCTCAATTAGACCGTTACGTTAAAGGACCTAAGCATCATGGATTCAAAAGTTCAGTATCCACCGCTTCCTCTCATTCAGACTTGGGTATGGATGATGGTCGAATCTGAAAATCCTGAAATTCAGGAAAAAGGCCGTAATAACCTCATTGCCTCTTTTGGTAGTCTGGCAAAGGCCAATGAATACTTGCAGCAGCAACTGAAATAAAAAAATCTTCTGTCAAAAAGAGTCAGAGCTGCAACGCAAAAGGCACCCGAAGGTGCCTTTTCTGTGGATAGCAGCTTCATTTAAATCGGCGGCGCTGCAGCACACTATCATTAAGCATCGCCAATAGTTGTTCTGTGTCATCCCAGCCAATACAAGCATCTGTAATACTCTGGCCATAACGCAGCGGCTGACCGATTTTTAACGCTTGGTTACCTTCAACCAAATTGCTTTCCACCATTAAGCCGAAAATACTGCGCTCTCCCTGCCGTAATTGCTGGCAAACCTCTTCAGCCACAATCATCTGCCGTTTAAAATCCTTACGAGAGTTTGCATGGCTGATATCAATCATAATATTGCATGGCAATCCGGCTTTTTGCAGTTGTTCCTTGGTGGCAGCAACAGAGGCTGCGTCATAGTTTGGCTCTTTGCCTCCACGTAAAATAATATGGCAATCTTCATTACCTTTAGTGGAGACAATCGCTGAGTGGCCAAATTTTGTGACTGACAGAAAATAATGAGAGGCACTAGCAGCACCAATAGCATCAATGGCAATTTTGATATTGCCATCTGTGCCATTTTTGAAACCGACAGGACAAGATAAACCAGAAGCAAGTTCGCGATGCACTTGAGACTCAGTGGTTCTTGCGCCAATCGCCCCCCAGCACATCAAATCGGCAACATACTGTGGAGTTATCATATCCAGAAACTCACCGGCTGTTGGCATACCACTATCATTCAGATCCAGTAACAGCTTGCGCGCCTTGCGTAAGCCATCGTTGAGCTGGAAACTTTTATCCATATAGGGATCGTTGATCAAACCTTTCCAGCCAACGGTTGTCCTAGGCTTCTCAAAATACACTCGCATGACCACTTCTAACTGATCTTTATAACGCGCTCTGAGTGCCAGCAGGCGTTGACCATAGTCGATTGCAGCCTCAGGATCATGGATTGAACAGGGACCTATAATGACCAACAAGCGATCGTCTTCGGCCCGCAACATCTGATGAATACAGTGTCTGGCATTAAACACGGTGGCAGAGGCATTATCGGTTACGGGAAATCGTTCCAGAATTGCGATTGGGGGCAGTAACTGTTTAACCTCTTTAATCCTGACATCATCATTCTGGTACGACATAATCTTTCTGTAACTCCAGCTCATTGGTTTTTTAGGGGCAAGGGACAAATCTAGCCTGTATACCTGCCTGATGCAATGAGCTTTTGCCTTGAATTTTGATACGTAAGGCCCCTCAGTTTAATGCCGCTCCAGTGCATTGAGTTTTGCCTGATACCTGTGCGTCCAGCTATCATCACGACTCAACTGCAACGCTTTTTTCAGACTGCTGGCAGCCTGCTTACGCTCCCCTAAAGCCCAGTAACTGCGAGCTAGTCCAAAATAAAACTCATGCCGATAATCCGCCTTTTCAATGGCTAAACGGTACCAATGAATGGCTTCCGCAAAACGTTGTTCACGATAAGCTTGTTGCGCTATACCATAGTAATAATAAGGATTACGAATACGTTCCAGTTCTAAGATCCGATTGACTTCAATCCATTCGTCCAAGCGCCCTTCGCTGTCTAACAGTACCGCAAAGTTATAAAGCGTTGTCAGATTTTGCGGCTGTAGCTGTAAGGCAAATCGATATACCCGTTCTGCCATCACTAACTGGTGGTTATTACGGTAGAGTATCGCCAAATTATTCAGCGCCGCGATAAATTGCGGTTGTTGCGATAAACTGACCTTCAACAATGCGTAGGCCCGATCCCACTGGTGAGTGACCATCGCCTCGGCAGCAAGATTATTAAAAAACATTGCCAGCACCGTAGCTTCATCAATGCGCTCTGTTCGGTAAGCTCTGAGCGTTTCCGTTGGCACAAAATCCACCAATAGATCTGTGGCCAACGCATGATAAACGTTACCTTCTTCTGCCACTTTTAGCCTGACATTAATATGGCCATTCAACAAGTTGAAGTTGCCCTGATGATCCCAAACAGGAGGTACCTGAACACTCTGAAAAACCACCTTCACATCCAACACTTTTGCCAACGCTGCGGTCAGAACCACCAGCGACATACAGTTACCGTGGCGCTGATAGAAGGTATCTGCCGCAACACGAGTATCATTATCCTGATACCGGAACCCGCCATCTGCAGCACTGAGATATTGGGCTAACCACATCTGAGGCGATAATTGCTGTGCTAAGTGTTGTTGGAAATCGAGTCTGACCTCGCGCACGACCTCTACCGGAAGTGCAAAAATTGCAGCGGGGTCAAGCACTGGCACTGATTGGAAATACTGATCTTGCCACAGTGAAGAGATATCGGCTGAGGGTTTAGGAACCACTGTGCAGGCACAAATACCCACCAGCATGATAACCATGGTAAAACGCTGTACGGCCACCGACATGCAGTTGCTCCCCTCCAAAGAGGTTTATATAAGCTTATATCAGCTTTTACTGCATTGCCTGCGGCTGAGGGAAATCACCGTGATGGACTTGGAATAGCAATATAAATTTGTTGTCCCTGATATGAATAGGGCCGATACCACGAAGCCCCACAGTGAAAATGCACGTAAGGCGTAGTCAGTTGCAAACAACCTAAGGGAAGTACTTGCAAGATCTGAAGCTGTTGTTGGTTACGAAGTTGTTCCTGCCACTCATGCTGCCGCATTAATTCAGCTCTTACTGCAAAAGCATCAAAAGATTCGCTTGCATCTCTGACCATTACTTGTCCGGCGTTAACACTTACAGACCAGAGGAATGCCATCAGTACATACCATTTCATTGTTACCTCCGCCCATAAAAAAACAGGGTCAAAACTGACCCTGTTTCATTATACACCCAAGTTATTAGGCGTTTTTGACAGTCACAAACTCTGGGTAGGCATCTACGCCACAATCTACGGCATCCACACCGTTGTATTCTTCTTCTTCACTCACACGGATACCCATAGTGGCCTTCAGAATCACCCAAACCACTAGAGACGTGACGAATACCCAACCGAAGATACAAACGGCCCCCAGAGCCTGGGCACCGAAGGTCGCATCAGCGTTGGATACCGGCACCATCATGACCCCAAACAAGCCACATACACCATGGACTGAAGTAGCACCTACTGGGTCGTCTATCTTGATACGATCGAAGAACACGATAGAGAACACGACCAGTGCACCAGCAACCAAACCTATGATACCGGCCATGACTAATGATGGGCTGAGCGGATCAGCTGTAATCGCCACTAGGCCAGCTAAAGCACCGTTGAGGATCATGGTCAGATCGGCCTTGCCCCACACCATCTTACAGACGATCAATGCGGCAACGGCCCCAAATGCTGCTGCTGAGTTAGTGTTCACAAACACCTTACCTACGGCGCTGGCATCCGCCATGCTGGATATTGCCAATTGTGAGCCACCGTTAAATCCAAACCATCCCATCCACAGAATGATAGTACCTAAGGTCGCTAACGGCAGGTTACATCCAGGAATGGGTGTAACCGAACCATCTGCAGCAAATTTTCCTTTGCGAGCACCTAACAGTAATACCCCTGCTAATGCCGCGGAAGCCCCGGCTAAATGCACAATACCGGAACCAGCAAAGTCAGAGAAGCCAGCGGCTTTAAGGAAGCCACCACCCCAGGTCCAGTAGCCTTCAACAGGATAGATAAACGCCGTCATCACTACACTGAAAGCCAGAAATGCCCACAGTTTCATACGTTCAGCAACGGCTCCAGAGACAATAGACATGGCAGTTGCCACAAACACGACCTGGAAAAAGAAATCGGATTCAAGCGAGTGCGATGCATCAGCAGCTTGAGTACCAATCAGTCCACCGAAACTAGGTAACCAGCCACCTTCGCTATTATCAACGTACATAATGTAGTAACCCACCAGTAGATAAGTCACACAGGAAATGGCATACAGCACAACGTTCTTAGTCAGAATTTCTGTGGTATTTTTTGCTCTGACTAGACCAGCTTCAAGCATCGCAAACCCCGCGGCCATCCACATCACCAGTGCACCGGAAATCAGCAGATAAAACGTATCCAGTGCAAAGCGCAACTCTGATACAGAAGTCCCCAACTTGGTTAATTCTTCCATTATTTTCCCCCTTAAAGCGCTTCGTTATCAGTTTCGCCAGTACGGATACGGATAACCTGTTCCAAATCAGTGACAAAGATCTTACCGTCACCAATCTTACCGGTGTGAGCCGCATTGGTAATGGCCTCAAGCAGGTGGTCAAGATTCTCGTCCTTGGTGGCAATTTCCAGTTTCACTTTTGGTAAAAAGTCCACCTGATACTCCGCTCCACGATAAAGCTCTGTATGACCTTTCTGACGACCAAACCCTTTCACTTCAGTGACAGTCATACCTTCGATGCCAATGCCCGCAATCGCCTCGCGGACATCATCAAGCTTAAATGGCTTGATGATTGCGCTGACTAATTTCATCCAGACCTCCCAAATCGCCGTTATATGTGTGTGATGTTGCTTGGTACAATTCAATCATTAGGCCAAGATGTTAAATTTTTGTTTTATAATAACTTAACTAAAAAACGTTGCGTTATTGCACGGTGAAATGCACCAAAATGGTTCAATGGTTCCATGCCTGCACAATTTTGAAGCGCCAGAGTCGACTTTGGCCTTATTGGTAACACTCCTAGAACAGGTTAATTTGTCAGGGATTATTCGCGATGGAGGGAGTTATGTTGCAAAGCACAGAAACCATTCTGGTGATTGTGGATGTGCAGGGTAAGCTTGCGCGCATCATGTCGCAGACAGAACAGCTACACCAGCGTTTGCAGGTCTTGGCGCAAGCCATGCCGCTGTTCGATATTCCAGTTTTATGGCTAGAGCAACTACCGGACAAGCTTGGACCCACCAGTCCTGAACTAGCAACGCTTTTGCAAGCGTACACGCAGCCGATTGCTAAACAGCATTTCAGTGGCTGGCAGTGTGATAGTTTTCGGCAGCAGTTGCAGGCAAGTGGCCGTCGTCAAGTGTTGCTGGCGGGGATCGAAACACATATCTGCGTCTATCAGACTTGTTGTGATTTGCTGAATGAAGGGGTAGAGGTGCACGTTATCGCCGACGCAGTAGACTCACGTCATCAGGAAAATCGTGTACTTGGGCTGCAGATGATGCAGCAACGCGGCGCTTGGCTAACACAAACAGAGTCGTTATTGTTTGAACTGCAACAGCAGGCCTCTGGCGAGCGTTTCCGGCAATTGCTGTCACTGATCAAGTAACGGCATAAAAAAGTCCCCGCAACCGCAGGGACTTTGACTTCACCTTAAGCTCTTACTTGTAAGTCGCTTCGCGTTTTTTCGCTTCGGCATCCCATACAGGTAACACTTCTTTCTTAAATGCTTCTTTCTCAGACACCAGCTTAGTCATATCCAAGCCAACGGCAGCTTGGGCTTTGGCTTTGGTTGAAATATCTGGGATCGCAACTGGTTGTTTAACCCCTTTAGCCGATAACAACTGTGCTAGTTTGATACGAGCATTACCGGCGATTTCGACGGCAGACCCGAGAATACGCAATGCTTCAGTTGGGTTGTGCGCATATACACCATGAGATGCAATGGCATAATCCCAACGCCACTGTGCATGGCGGATATCGGTCAGGATCGGTTTCATCTCATCGGCAGAAGCGCCTGCTGCCCAAGCGGCACCGGCTTCAAAGTGAGCATGCACCAACTGCTCTTCGGCTCTCGCTTTCAGCTCTTTCACTTTTTGCTTACCTGCTTCGTATTGCCCCAGCATGGTTTCTTTGCTGGCACTATGGCAACGAGCACAAGTTTCTTCAAAACGATCAAATGGATTGCCGACTTTATGATCAGTAAAGCGTTTGCCTTCAGCATTGGTCACTTTCGGCATATGGCAATCTACACAGGTGACATTGTTTTGGCCGTGAACACTCAGAGACCAAGTTTCATAACCTGGGTGCTGCGCTTTCAGCATCGGGGTTTTAGATATTTTGTTAGTCCAGTCGGCAAAATCCAGCTTGTCATAATAGGCTTCCATCTTTTCAACGGTCACGCCATCATCCCACGGAAACTTAACAAACCCTTTACGTCCGTCAACTTTCTCAAAGTAATATTCCACATGACACTGACCACACACCATAGATTGCTTGTCGGCATGCGAGGCTTTATCGAATGGCTTGCCGATTGTCTCGAAAGCGCGCTCAGCAAATGGGCGGCTCACCCGCAGTTTTGGTGACCCTTTTTCGTGACAGTCTGAACAGCCAATAGTGTTAGTAATCTCTGCCCCACCTTTAAACCATTTTCCAGTAAAGTAACCAGATTCGCCCTGCTCTTCGATCATTCTGGGAACGTCTGGACTTTTACAGCTCCAACAGGCCATTGGCATCGGGCCGTCATCGGCACTGCGAGGCGCACCAGTACGCAAGGTGTTGCGCACGTCAGTAACAGCATACATATGCCCCCGTGGCGCATTGTAATCTTTGGCAAAACCGTAACCTGCCCATAAGATCACCAGATTAGGATCTGCTGCCAGCAAATCGGTGTTTTCAGTGCTCTTGGCGGTATCATGCCAGCTATTGTATTGCTTACTGAATTTATCTTTGTAGATATCGCTGCGTGGCTCAGTTTTATCACTGGCGAAAGCGCCTGCAGCCATGGCAGAAGCAGCAACCAGTACACCGAGTGCAACAGCTTTTTTGCTGAAATTGTTCACCATCTCATCTCCGAGTCATTTTATTGTATGGGCTAAAACTACGACATTTACAGGGTGAAATTAGCCACAAAAAGCTTCCTTCAAAATACCTCTAAGGGGATATTGGGGAGCAAATATGCGCCAGATCAAAATGTGAAGGCGATGTTGGTCACATTTTTAAGCTTTTGTTAAGTAACTTTATTAAACGCTAAAATAGCCACATGTTATGTAGCACTCTTTTTATGGATTTACCAAATTGCTCTGTTAAGCTTTTGCCATTCGTAGTTGCTGAAACGCTTATATTTTTTACGTAATCAGCTGATGTTGGAGTGAACCTGATGAAACGCGGTAGCCTTACCACCTCCATCTTCGGTCTGATGTTGCTGTTGATTCTGCTGTCCAGCGGTCTTGCAACATTTGCCATTATTAATCTGAGTTACAGTCTGGGGGATGCTAAAGCTATAAACGCCTCAGGTTCCTTGCGCATGCAAAGTTACCGTTTGCTGTTCTATGCCAATTCTGGCAGTGAGCAGGCTGATGCAAAAATCCGCGAATTTGAAGCAACGCTTTATTCCGATGCACTCAAGCGTTCCATGGACTGGTCATCTCCCAAGGCGTTAAAACAGCAATACCAATTGGTGATCCGTAAGTGGCAGGTGATGAAAGCTTATGTGCAGCAAGAAAACTCCCGGGACTATGCCGCGTCAGTGAAAGATTTTGTCGACACCATCGACATGCTGGTTTCTGAGATGGAGCACCACGCCGCATTCAAACTGCGCCTGCTGGTGATCAGCCAAGTTATCGGCCTTGGTCTGATGCTGGTGATTGCATTTATCACTGTGCGTTTTATGCGTCGTAAAGTGGCAACACCGTTGCGACAGATGATGGAATCTGCCAACACCATTGCCAAAGGAGATTTTAATGTCACGCTGCCGGAGACTGAATACATTGAGCTAAGTGCCTTATCGGAGGCGCTGCATTATACCGTGAAGGAGTTGGCTGCCCTGTACGGAGGATTAGAATCACAGGTGCAGGAAAAAACGCTGGCACTGACCAAAGCCAACAATGAACTGACATTTCTCTACGACAACCTGATTATGTTGAACTCAGGTAAGCTCAATATAGAGCTGATGCGAAAATCACTCATTAAGTTGAGAAACTATGAACAACTCTGTCATTTACGCCTGATTATTCAACAAGATGATGAAGATATGGACATCATCTCAGCGGATGATGAATGGCCACAAGACAAACCCGCCACCCGCTTTGAAGTGAAGTTTGAAGGCAAGCAGTTGGGTTATCTGGAAGTGGTATCGCCAAGAGCGTTAAACACGGCGCTGTTTGAGAATTTTGCCATCATGCTGGCACGTTCCATCATTATCCATAACGCCAGTGAAGAGCGGCAGCAATTGGCATTGCTTGAAGAACGTGCAGTCATCGCCCGCGAACTTCATGACTCACTCGGACAACTGTTGTCATTTTTGAAGATCCAGATCAGCCTGTTGCGCAAAAGTCTCGATGCCAGTTGCCGCACCGATAAGGTCGATAAACAACTGAATGAACTCAATGACGGCGTCAGCACCGCCTATGTGCAGTTGCGCGAACTGCTATCAACTTTTCGGCTGACGGTTAAGGAACCCAACCTGCGCAACGCCTTGGAAGCGATGTTAGAGCAGTTACGCTCACAAACAACCACACAGATTGTCTTGGACTACAAACTCCCCTCGCACTTGCTCGCTGCACATCAGCATATTCATATTCTGCAACTGACAAGAGAAGCCACGCTAAACGCCATCAAACACGCAAATGCCAATCAAATCAAAGTTTCGTGCGAAAGAAATGCTGATAATATGGTGCAGATTACCATCTGTGACGATGGTATTGGTCTCAGTCATCTCAAGGAAAGAGATCAGCATTTTGGCATAGGGATTATGCATGAACGTGCCAGCCGCCTTGCGGGGGAAGTGAGTTTTTCCAGCAACGAAGCTGGTGGTACTTCGGTCACGCTGATATTTCCGCCCCAAACGGAGTCTGACAATGGTTAAACCCTATTCTGTGCTAGTGGTCGATGATCACCCGTTGTTGCGTCGAGGCATCTGCCAACTGCTGGAGTCCGACGGCGACTTTTCCCTGTTTGGCGAAGCCGGTAGCGGTATTGATGCACTGTCAGCAACCGCCGAGGATGAACCTGATATTGTCTTGCTCGATCTCAATATGAAAGGCATGTCAGGGCTGGATACTCTCAACGCACTCAGACAAGAAGGCGTAACCTCACGCATTGTGATTTTGACAGTTTCCGATGCCAAACAGGATGTCGTGAGATTGTTGAAAGCTGGTGCCGATGGCTATCTGCTCAAAGATACTGAGCCAGACCTGTTATTAGAACAGTTGAAAAAAGCCATGTCCGGGCAACGGGTGGTAAGTAGTGAAGTCGCTGAATTTATGCTGGAGATGAACGGCACCGGTGAAGAAGACTGGGTTGATGCCCTGACACCACGGGAACTGCAACTGCTGCAACATTTGGCCGAAGGGCTGAGCAACCGCATGTTATCTGAAGTACTGCATATCAGCGAAGGCACGGTAAAAGTTCACGTCAAAAATCTACTACGTAAAGCCAACGCCAAGTCCCGCACAGAAATGGCGGTACGTTATCTGAACCGTTAATCAGTCCCCAATAAACCAGGCCAGCGTCCACATGCTGGCTTGTTAACGATGGACACGTCAGTGCCCAGCAAGATAGTCACACCAACTGTTAAGTGCCGTCTGAAAATCTTCCAAGCCACAATCTGCGGCAGATTCCGCATCATAAAGCGACAGGCCTTCTTCTGCAGTTTCTACGGGATTTTCGTCACCCAATATGTTGGCAAACACCCGCACCTGTTCGCTGTCCATCTCCAGCGTCAGATCATGCCCAACCCAACGCCATTCCTGAAGTTTCCCCTGCTGCAGCGCCACGATTGCCGTATGTAACTGCTCGCACAGCGTCTGATCTTCCGCCAATTCCTCTGAAAACCAGCGCCCAAGAACTTCATGTTCCATACTGAAAATGGCCAACGGCAGACCGGTAATAGGATTGCGCCGAAATTCGTAGTCCATGGATTTTCTCACGCAAATAAATTCGTCAGTGTTAATTTTAACTCAGCCACAGCAGGAATGCTGTTCAATCCTTACACCAACACTTCTTTTTCTGGCCTGACTGCGTTAGTTTTTGGCTATCAAACGTGATTAGGAGCTTCCATGCCTGAAGGACTCATCAGCAGTTTACTGCTTAACGGTACTAACGCCGGTCAACACCTCACGCACGAACAAGCGGGGAACTGGCAGCCTCAGGACGGCCTGTTATGGCTGCATTTTGACTACAAACACAAAAAAACCCGCAACTGGCTGAAAAACATCTGCAAACTTCCGCCACTGGAAACCGAAGCACTGCTGGTGCAGGATACCCGGCCTCGCATTGTCCGTGCAGGCAACGGTCTGTTACTGGCGCTGCGCGGAATTAACCTAAACCCCGGTGCCGATCCAGAAGACATGGTGTCAATTCGGCTGTATATCGATCAGCAACGGATCATCAGTACCTGCAGTCGCCAATTATTAGCCGTTAAAGAACTACAGCAGGCCATCAGTGACGGTAGCGGACCGCAAAGCAGCGGTGATTTTTTGCTGTCGCTGTGTGACAAACTCACGGATAGGAAAATCGATTTCATCGATCAGTTGGAAGACAAACTGGCCGATATGGAAGAGCTGCTGGTATCCGGTGAGGGACGAGAGTTAAGAGTCGATGTGGCGGAACTCAGGCGCCAAACCGTCGTATTACGCCGTTATCTAGCACCGCAACGGGAAGCTTATATTAAGTTGCTCAACGACTCAGCGAGTCTGTTTGATGACAGTCAGAAACGGCGCTTTGGTGAAATCAGTGACACGCTCATACGGGGCATTGAAGACCTAGACTCCATCCGTGAACGCGCCACGGTGGCACAGGAAGAGCTGCAAAATCGACAGACCGAGGCACTAAATCAGCGCTTGTATTTTCTGGCGTTGATCAGCGCTATTTTCCTGCCATTGGGTTTTCTCACCGGGTTATTAGGCGTCAATATCGCCGGGATCCCTGGAGCCGACAGCCATTGGGCATTTGCCGCCTTTTGCGGTTTTCTACTGCTATTGGTGGGGTTTCAGCTGTGGCTGTTTTACCGCTTTCGTTGGTTATAAGGCTTTAATACCGTCATACAGAAAAGGGACGGCAAGCGTCCCTTTTTTATTGGATTTTGCATTCGCAGTTATTTGCTCGCATCAGCCGCAGGTTTTTCGGCCTCAGCAGCAGGCGTGATGCCCAGCAATTCCACTTCAAAAATCAGAGTAGAGTTGGCAGGAATAGTTCCCATATCGCGGTCACCGTAAGCCAGTTCTGCTGGGATCACAAAGCGGTACTTAGCCCCAACGGACATCAACTGCACCCCTTCAGTCCAACCAGGAATCACGCGATTGAGCGGAAATTCGATAGGTTCGCCGCCGTGCTTTTCTGTACTGTCAAATTCAGTACCGTCGATCAGCATCCCTTTGTATTTCACTTTTACAGTGTCTTCTGCTTTTGGCTTAGCACCAGTGCCTTCTTGCAGCACTTCATACTGTAAACCTGACTCAGTGGTTTTCACCCCAGCTTTGTTTTTGTTCTGCTCCAGATAGCTCTGACCGTCTTTCAGATTCTTTTCTGACACCTCTTTGGCTTTAGTCTGGCGTTTGTCATTCACTTTTTTATCCAGCGCTTCAAGGATCTTCTGCATTTCATCATCCTTGAGTTGGATTTTGCCATCCAGACCCTGTTTAAAGCCGGCAATAATCAAATCACGATCAACCGGGATCCCCAATTCTTCCTGTTCCTTGATATGACCAGCCATGTAACGTCCGATGGAAGCCCCAACACTGTATGCCTCTTTCTGAGTGTCAGTGTTCAGTTGCACATTGGTATCACTTGCAGCGGTTTTCTGTTCCTGGTTACAAGCCGCTAGCCCAAGCACCGCCAGCGCTACCAATGAAAATTTGTAAAATGGTTTCATGAAAAGCTTCCTCAGGATCTTCAGTTGGTTACAATTAACCTAAAATAGTTAGAGCGACTCACTTTATACCAGTTGCCGATAACTTACAAAGCGTGCATAACGGCAGCTGCATGATTGTGGCAACGATGCATAGTTTACGGAAAACAGACCATTAACGGCGGGACAAGTTCATGGATTTTTACCGTTTGTTGCAATTTTGTTCAGTACTGTTTTCAGGGATGATACTGACGAGCTGTACACCCTCACCTCTAAGCAGCAAGGCTCTACTGGCAGAACCCAGTTATAGCGCCAGTTTGTCACAGGATGGTCAGTACGCACTGATCAGCAATAAAGATGGTATTTTCTTCTGGGATGTTAATCAGCCACAAGCGCGTTATCACTGGATCCAAGGTAGTCGTAACAATGATGTGATTGCCACCGACATCTCACCCAACAATCAATATGCCATAACGCTGAGCAATGATTCGGTAGCACTATGGCGCACGACCGACGGCGCCGCCCTTGGCTGGTGGTCATTACCGGTAACCGCGCAATGTGTTGCTGTTGCTAATAACGGTCAGTTTCTGGTGGGCTTGGCAGATGGCAGTGTCATGGCTCTCAATCCGCAGCATCAAGTATTGATAAAATTTCTAGGCCATAACGAAAAGGTCAATAGTGTTGCTATCTCCGCCGACGGCAGTTTGGCATTAACTGCAGACAATGCCGCCAAGGTGTTGTTATGGCGCACAGACAGCGCGCAGATACAACAACAGTGGCAACTACAATCTCGCGCGCTGAATGTGACCATGAGTACCGATAGTCGCTTGTTATTCATGTCAGACAGTACAGGTAATGCCTGGATCCGCGATAGCCAAAGCGGCAACATCATCAGCGAATTGAAAATTACCACCCGGCAGATGAACTTTTCCAGCGCCCGCTTTATCCAAAACAACACGCGCTTGCTTACCGGAACACCTGCACGGGAACTGCAGTTATGGCAAACTGCAACCGGCAAAAAAATCGCCAGTTGGCAGGTTTCTTTGCCAGACAAACCACTGCCACAGAGCGCAGTGGTTTACTCTGTGTCACAATGGCAAGGGAATAGTGTACAGAGCCTCAGCAGCATCAGTCTGCTGGAGCGCTGGCAAATACCGGAGCAGAGGTAGAAAATGCAACAAATGGTGAACAGGATTGAAGAGCTAGAAACCAAACTGGCGTTTCAGGAAATCACGGTGGAAGAACTGAATCAGGAAGTGATTGCCCTGAATAAGGTCGTGGCTGAACAGCAATTCCAGTTACAATTGATCACCTCGAAACTGAAAGCTATTGAGCCAAGCAACATCGCCAGTCAAGGGGAGGAAACACCACCGCCACATTACTGATGTCGGCAGTGGCTTTCACCACAAACTGAGGGATAACGGATGCTGACTATAGTAACCCACGGACAAGCCGTATTGCTGCAAACTGCGGCACCTGTGACAGTATTTGATGACTCGTTGCGCACATTGGCTGAGGAGATGCTGCAAGCCATGAAGGCGGCTAATGGTGTTGGTATTGCAGCACCGCAGGTTAATCGTAGTCTGCAGTTATTTATCATGGCCTCACATCCCAATCCCCGCTACCCGGATGCGCCAGTAATGCCGCCTCAAGTGGTGATTAACCCGCAAGTGCTGCACTGTTCAGCGAAAATGGTGGACGGCGATGAAGGCTGCCTATCATTGCCGGGAGAGCGTTGCAGTATTCGACGTCACCAGTCACTGGAAGTGCGCTATCAGGATTTGACTGGAGAGTGGTGTCAGGAACAACTAACGGGATTTATCGCGCGCATCTTTCAGCATGAATATGATCATCTCAACGGCATCACGCTCAGGGAAAGACTGGCGTTGCAACAGGAGACTCAACAGTGAAATTACGCCGTTTTCGCTGCGGGCCGTTGGTGTTGTTGCTGGTATTGTTGCAGGGCTGTGCCTATAACAGCGTACTGATTGCCTATCCAACCCAACTCGCCGACACCAAAAAGGCGCTGAACTCTGCGGAACCTAAAGCGACTATCGATAAGCTGGCGGACGGCATCAACAGCCGTGACGGCCTGCTTTATGCCGAAGAGGCTGGCCGTGTGGCTCAAATAGCTGGGGATTTTGTAGCCAGCAAGGATTTTTACCAGAGTGCAGTGCAAGATTATGAAAAATTTGACGATAAGGCAGTGATTAGTCTGTCTGACGTAGGAGCCAAAGGCAGCAGTCTGCTAGTAAACGATAATGTCATTCCTTATCGCGGCCCTGGCTATGAACGTATCTTGCTACATCAGTATCAGGCGCTCAATTACCTGTTCAGCGGTGACATGACGGGTGCCTTGGTAGAAGTGCGCCGCAGTAATGAACTGCAACAAATCGAACAGCAACGTTATGAATCATCAAGTAAAACGGTGCAACAGATGGAAAACGGCACCGTCAGCGCCGAAATGGATCGTCTCAGTCAGGCCTCAGGTAATCTGACCAACTCATTTCTAAGCGCTTACAGCTACTATATGACCGGCCTATTACACGAACTGCTGGGTGAAGCCAACGATGCCTTTATCGACTATCGTAAAGCGGCGCAGTTGGCACCTGACAACCCCTATATACAGCAGGACTTGGTCAGACTCGCGAAGGCATTACAGATGCCACAATATGATGACTTCCGCCAGCGGTGGGGGGATGCACCACAGCCGGGTGCCAACCAAGGGAAAGTGGTGTTTATTGTTGAGCAGGGATTTGTACCTTACAAAGACAGTTTTGGCGTGCCGTTTACCATCAATGGTAACTGGCAAACTATTGCCCTGCCGACTTATCGAGAAAATTACCTAACGCCCGGTGGCGATACGATTAACGGGCTAGGCACCCCCTTAGTAACCGCACCTGTAGTCAATATTGGCGCGTTAGCCATTACCGCATTGAAAGAACAACTACCCTGGATACTGGCGCGACAAGTGGCACGAGTGTACGCCAAATCTGAGATGGCACGTCAGGCAGAAGGCCGCGACGGCCAGACAGTTGGTAGTGTGTTGATGCAGATTTTTAATGTGGTAACTGAACAAGCAGATCGTCGTAGTTGGTTAACCCTGCCAGCTGAGGCGCAGATTGCCCACAGTTATGTAAATGCAGGCAATTATCAGATAAATCTGCTGCATGGTACTACAGAGATTCAGGTTCAGCGTGGTAAAACTACGTTGGTTTGGGTAATAGATACTGGCAATGTAACGCGGTTTTATACTAGATTGATTTGACAACATGGAAATGGAACGGACTATGAAACACTTTAAGCTGCTTATGCTGATGGCAATGGCCATTGGGCTCACCGCCTGCCAATCCAAGGTGGAATATGGCGATGCCACCGAAGTGGAAACCGTCAATGAGAATTTCGGCTCTACCGATCTGCAAGCGATTACTGACAAGATGGTCGATAGCATGATGACCTTCCCGTCGGTGGTGGCGCTGACAGCTAACAGCCGACCGATTATCTTCGTTGACTCCATCAAAAATAAAACCTCAGAGCATATCGATACTGAATCTGTCACTGATTCTATCAGCAACAAATTGTTGCGTTCCGGTAAGTTCCGCTTCATCGATATGACCAAGGTTGATTCAGTCCGTAAACAGCTGGATTACCAGAACAATGCGGGAATGGTTGACCCTTCAACTGCTATCAAGTTTGGTCGCCAGATCGGTGCGCAATATATGCTATACGGCAACTTGTCCAGCATCGTGAAACAGGATGGCAGTACCAAAGATGTCTACTACAAGATGACCATGCGCCTGATGGATCTGGAAACCGGACTGATCGAATGGTCAGACGAGAAAGAGATCCGCAAAACCCGCAGCAAATCGTTCCTCGGGATGTAACCTAAAACTGACACAGGAGCCGCCAAACTGGCGGCTTTTTTGTAACATTTCTGTTTTGGTATTTAACGGCGTTTGACGTAACTTATAACCCAGAGCCAAATGGCCACCTTCAACACAATCACAACAAAACAGCAAGGAATCAACAGTGAAGTCGCTTATGCGGATCAAGCAGTTTGGCATCATAGTGCTGGCCACCGCCGCCCTCAGTGCCTGCAGCTCCAACAATACCCAAATTACCTCGCGGGATGACTCTCCCTATCTGACACAGGCACAGGCGATGGCGCGCTCCGCCAGAGTGAGTAATGTCAGTTACGATCTAGATTTTAAACTTGATGGCAGTGATAGCTTTGCCAACCAGACCACGATTCGTTTCACGTTAAGTGATAACAGCAGCACGCTGACACTGGATCTGAATAAAGCCAATATCCAACGGCTAGAGATCAACGGTCATGTGCTATATCCGAATTACAATGGCCTGTATCTAAGTCTAAATCCCAAACTACTGCTCAACGGTGATAACCTAGTCAAAGTCAGCTTCACCCGCAAACATTCCACCAATGGTGAAGGACTGCATCGCTTTGTCGATCCCGTTGATGGCAAAGTTTATCTGTACTCCCATTTTGAGCCAGCTGCCGCCCAACAGATGTTTGCGGTATTTGACCAACCGGATATCAAAGCCACCTACAAGCTTACTGTTCGTGCCCCCGCAGACTGGCAGGTGATCAGCGCCACCAGAGAAGACAACATCGTCAATGACGGTGACTTCCGGGTCTGGCATTTTCCAGTCAGCCCTAAGCTAAGTCCCTATAACTTCTCACTACATGCAGGTCCGTACCATATGTGGCAGGACGACAAGAGCGGTCCTTACCCCATGCGCTTGTTTGCCCGCCAATCAGTGGCATCGCAGGTTTACCCACAGGATTGGTTCCGCTATACCGCTGCGGGACTTAAATTTTTTGAAAACTATTTTGGCGTAAAATACCCCTTCAAAAAGTACGATCAGGTGCTAGTACCTGACTTCCTGTATGGTGCCATGGAAAACGCCGGAGCCATTACCTTTGCCGAGGGCCGTTTCCTTTATAAAGCCAAAATGACCAAGGATCAGCAACAGATGTTAGCTGGAGTGATCCTGCATGAAATGGCACACCAGTGGTTTGGTGATCTGGTGACCATGAAGTGGTGGAACGGCTTATGGCTGAACGAAAGTTTCGCGTCTTTTATGGGAACGCTAGCCACCGCTAACGCCACCGAATTTGACTATGCGTGGCGCAGCTTTTACGCCGGAGGTAAACAAGGCGCCTATGACAAGGACAGTCGCGTTACAACGCACCCGATTGAAGTGCCGGTTCCAACCACAGGCAACGCATTTGATAACATCGATGCCATCACCTATTCCAAGGGGGCATCCGTCCTAAAACAACTGCGCCATCTGTTAGGCGAAGAGGTATTCCGCAAAGGTGTTAGTGAATATCTGCATACCTATGCTTGGCAAAATGCCACATTAATTGATTTCATCGGCAGCTTAGCCAAGGCAGCTAACCGCGATTTAAGCCAATGGACTCAGGACTGGCTGTATACCGCTGGCGTCAATACTTTGGAAGCCAATTTCCAGTGCAGTAATGGTGCCATCAGCAGCTTTACACTTATCCAGACAGCAGCCGTTACTGGACAACCCGTCTTACGCGAGCAGAAAGTACAGATCGCGCTATTACGCAAACACCGCCAACAGTTAGCACTGACTAAGACGGTCGCCGTAACCTACCAAGGTGCCAGCACCCAAGTGCCTGCACTGATAGGTGAACAATGCCCAGATCTGGTATATCCCAACTACGACGATTGGGGATTTGTCAAAGTAAAACTGGACGATAGATCATTTGCAACCGCTCGTAACCAGTTGGCTAGCGTAACCGATCCATTGTTGCGTTCTATGTTATGGCAAAGTCTGTGGGATAGCGTCATGGCTGGCAATCTGCCATTGAATCACTATCTCGACACCGTGTTTGTCAACCTGCCGAAAGAACATGACTATACGCTAATCGGGCAAATTCTACGGACGTTGCATACCAGTCAACACTGGTTGGCACAGATGGCACCACTACATGCCGATTATCGTGATCAGGTGGCTCGCGCGCTGGCACAGATGAGTCTGCGACTGACAATGGAAACCGCTGGTAATAGCGATCTGCAACGCCGCTGGTTTGATGCCTACATTGACTTTGCCAGTGACGCTGAGTCTTTGGCACACCTCAATGAGCTGCTGGATGGCAAAGCTAAACTGGATGGCATCATTTTGGATCAAGACACTCGTTGGCATATTGTGCGACAGTTAAATCGTTATGATTATCCAGGCAGTAAAGCATTACTAAAACAGGAAGCTGCCAAAGATAACAGCGATACTGGCATCAAGGCAGCGATTGCCGCGACCGTTATCCGTCCCGAAGCCGAAATCAAGCGTGAATGGCTTGGTCGCATCCAGCATCAGAGTGGAGAAGCCTTTCCGAAATTGCGTATTGCCATGGCTAACCTATATCCGGCAGAACAGCAATTATTGAACTCCGCGACTGCGGAAGAAAGGCTCGATACCCTAGCACAGATGGATCAGAGTAAAGGCCCGGTATTTATGCGTAGCTACGCCCCGACCCTGATCCCAACCGAGTGTAACCACAGTTCCGTCAACCGGTTGCAGCAGGCGGTGAAAGACAATCCAACACTGTCAGTCATCACGATGCGAACACTGAAAGAACTGCTACAAGAGGAACAACGTTGCGTGGTAGTTTCTGAGAAAATCACCCGCTAACTAAGCGATGGCCGTATCCACCTAGGACGGCCATGTTCTTTGGGCTAAAGGAGGCCACAATGAGCTTAATTTCCCTGATTGCCATCATTGTTGTTGGCTACTTCATTGTCAGCCTGGTTAAGGATTATAACGGACGACAACAACAGGACTCACGTCAACTCGAAGCGTTACAGCAGGAAGTGGCGGATCTGAAACAGCGCGTGGTCACGCTGGAAGCCATAGTGGTGGAGAGGGATGAAGCACTGCGGCAGAAATTCCGCGATCTGTAATCCCCCACAAAAAGGGCACTCGTCAGTGCCCTTTTTGTGACCGACAAACTTAGACAAACAGATCTCGAATATTGTGCAGATCGCTTTTACCTTCACTGAGTTCTTCCGGCGTCAGACCAGAAACTTCATGCGGAAACACCAACCATTCATCGGAAGAATGGATATAGTAATCTGGTTTCATCGGCACCATAGTATTTTTGGGCTTGTAATACGGGCACGCAATACGAATATCCCGCGGCAAGTTTAACCGCATCATTTGTGACAGCTTTTCTTTCAACGCAAACACGCTACGACCTGAATCAAACACGTCGTCAACGATCAACAACCTGTCATCAGCCCCAGCATTTTCAACAATATAGTGAAGGCCGTGTACCTTGATCTCTTTACTCTGTTTATCGTTGCCAATGCCATAATAAGACGAGGTGCGCACGGCGATATGGTCAGTTTCGACTTTTTTGAAATCAAAATATTCCTGTACAGCAATACCGATTGGAGCACCACCGCGCCAGATCCCCACAATAAACTGTGGGCGAAAGCCACTGTTATAAACCTGAGCGGCTAGGCGGAATGAATCTTCCAGTAATTCCTGAGCGGTGATATAGCGTTTTTCGATCATTGCAACGACCCCATCATGTAACATGCCAATTCCCAGCCGCCCCAACTGTGCGAAACAACAGTTATCTGTCACCCGAGGTGTATTGAAAAGACGGTCTACGGTTTGGGCGCGCATTTTATATCAATTTAGCTGCTGCTGCCTTGTTTTATGCAGCTGCTTTTGTGAAATGCAGCAAAAGTATCTGTAAAAAAACCAACCATCAGCTTAAGCCTCACCTGCTGTTCACTTTAAGCATTGTAAAACAGTGGCGACATCGTAGAATGCATGATCGCTGTTTAGTGTCATACAGGAATAGAAAATGACTGATTTAACAACAATTGTTAAGCGCCGCTATACCAGCAAGGCGCTGGATCCTAACCAAAAGATCCCCCAGGAAAAGATTGATCAGCTAAAAACCCTGTTGCAGTTTGCACCATCATCGGTCAACTCCCAGCCTTGGCATTTTGTTATTGCGGCGACTGCTGAAGGTAAAGCCAAAGTTGCCGAAGCCACTGTCAACTATGCGTTTAACACCCCGAAAATCCTAAACGCCTCCCATGTAGTAGTGTTGTGTACCCGTAATTACATCACCGATGAATACTTGGAGCATCTGGCTGACCAGGAACAACAAGATGGCAGAATTTCTGATGAAGCCGCCAAACAAGCACTGCAAAATGGCCGCAAATTTTTCGTCAATATGCATCGTTATGAGCTGAAAGATCTACAACACTGGATGGAAAAACAGACCTATCTGGCACTGGGGACGTTGCTGCTGGGTGCTAGTGTCTTAGAGATTGGCGCTACACCGATAGAAGGATTTGACGCGACAACCCTCAATGCAGTACTGGGACTGCGTGAGCAAGGACTTAACGCCAGTGTTATTGTGGCACTCGGTTACAGTGATGCCACGGATTTTAATGCCAAGCTGCCTAAGTCTCGCTTACCACAGCATGAGATCATCAACGAAATTTAAGTAAGTTAAGGGAACAGCATACGGCTGTTCCCTGCTATTTCTGGGCACTTTTAACTTGCTCCGCTAGCGAGCTGTGGCATAGTAGGTTTTATCGCCAGTTCAGGAAGAATGACGCTATGCTGCTTGCCAGAACCGCTATCCCCCACTCTGCCAATGAGGCTTCGGATATCTGCCGCCATCATGAGGACAATCCGTTAATATGGCCGCTAATGACGCTGTTAAAAGCCTCGGTACACAGCTGGAAAGTGCATCACCTTGCTGCCGAATTGCAGCAGCGAGGGCTAATGAGCCAACTTGATGACAATCCCGAAAAAGACCTGTTTAAACGTAACTTTCTATTGATGAATGCGCTCTATGAATTGCAGGAAATGCTGTTGCCGCAGCAATGGCTGCAAGTGCAATCGATGGATATTAAACTGTACCGAATCGCCCCCGCCAACCCACGCATGTTGCAACGCCAGGATCAGGCATTGCGGGATTATTATCTGGACTGGCGCAATTACGACACGTGTGCCAATGTCGTCAAAGAGATGCTAGCGTCATTCTGGCACTCGTATCAGCAGTATATTGGTGCGGTACCGGAACGGCTCGCTTATCTGGAAGCGTTACAGGTCATGGAGCTGGAAGGCGATGCTAGTGAGCGCGACATCCGCCGCCAATGGCGAAAACTGGCGTTGCGCTGGCATCCAGATCGGCCCAATGGTGATGCGGCAAGGTTTCGTGAAGTATGTGAAGCATGGCAGGTGTTACGTGGCAGTTTAGCATGAGTTATCTCACATCTTAGCGGTCAGTTTACACGCTGCATCAGTAAATTAAGTGATAATTAAGCGTGCCAACCTAAGCTCGGCACCTGCAGTTCTGACGATATTCAACAGCGAATAAGGAGTCTATTTTGCTCAAGCCCATTCTGGTCGCAGTGGTCATTTCCGTTGCATCTCTCTCCGCTCAGGCAGCGGATTTTATTGAAGGTAAACACTATACCCAGATTGCCGATAAAGGCAGTGCGACTCCCAACGTAAGCGAATTTTTCTCGTTCTATTGCCCACACTGTTACCAGATGTCACAAAAGTATTTGCCTTTCATCAAAGCCAACCTGAAACCAGGAGTGGCGTTTGAAAGCAAACACGTGGACTTTATGAACAGTGACTTGGGAACCGAAGTCATGAAGTCTCTCGCGGTCATGGAGCAACTCGGGCTAGAAAAACAGCTGGCTCATGAGATGTTCGCGGCAATTCAAGGCGATGCAGATCATAGCCAGGCAGGTCACCAGCATCAGTCGACCATCAACAGCCGAGACGACATTAAAGCCATTTTTGCCAAAGCAGGCGTTGCTGCAGCGAAGTATGATGAAGTTGCAGACAGCAGTGCCGTCAACGACACCATCAAGCTATGGCGCAAACAACAAAATGATTTCCGTATCGACAGCGTACCGACCTTTATCGTTAATGATAAGTACATGATTAATCTTTCAGAAATGCATAGTGTCAAAGACCTAGTAGATATTATTAACTATCTGGCGACCGAAAAGGATGCGAAAAAATCAGGCGGCAGCATCGGCTGGTTATTTATTGCCCTGTGCGGCTTGGCAGCACTGACACGTCGTCGCATTGCGTGATTTCTGTAAGACAGACATAAAGAAAAGGGCCGCCATGGCCCTTTTCTACATTCAGACGTCGATGTTTGGTTACCCACCAAACATCCGCTGCCACCAAGGTCGCGACTCGCCACAATTAGCCGCAGGATGATAACTGTCTGCCAAGGCCGGTGCCGCCACGACATCACTGCAATCGGGTTGTTTTGCCACCCCGGTATCACGATCAAAATAGCCCTGAACCACACCATTCACCGGTGGTAAACGCAATGACAGCGGGGCACGACTATTCAGGAAGCTACGGTAAATTGCCATAGCGCCACTGCTACCATACAAACCGGTTTTACCGTTATCGTCCCTGCCAACCCAGATTGCGGCCACATTACGTTCATCAAATCCAGCAAACCAGGAGTCGCGTTGATCGTTACTGGTACCGGTTTTACCTGCCAGCTTAACACCGGGGAACGCGGCCCCGAGCCTGGCAGCAGTACCGGTTTGCACCACCTGAGTCAACGCATACTGCACCAGATAATTTACGGCAGGATCGATGGCTTCCGTTTGTGGCAAATGGCTGACAGGCAGTGGCTGATTGTCTTTATCCAGCACAGCCGTTACTGCATACAATTGCCGATAACGGCCGTTGTTTGCCAGCGTCTGGTATACCTGCGCCACCATCAGCGGTGAACCGTTGACAGCCCCCAATAACATTGACGGATAGGCAGCAACAGGCTCATTCCAACCGGCTTGCTGCAAGGTCGTCGCGACGGCCTCTAGGCCAACGGCCATCCCCAGATTCACCGTAGGCACATTCATGGAGTTTGTCAGTGCCGCCAGCAAGGAAACCTGACCACTAAACTGCCGATCATCATTTTTTGGTGACCAAGTCTGCCCCTGTTCGTTTTTCAGAGTGATCGGTTGATCTTTCAAGGGCGTCAACAGATTGTAGTTGTTACCCTGTGCTAAGGCAGTAGCATAGACAAAGGGTTTCACCAGCGAACCGATAGGCCGACGGATCTCTTCAGCACGATCGTAACCGTCATATCCTGGATTACGATCACCAACCATCGCCGCAATGCCATAGGTATAACGTTCAGTGACCACCATGCCAGCCTGTAATCCGCTATTTTTACTGTCCAGGGCGGAAATAGTGGCGCTGACGGCTTTCTCTGCCGCCTCCTGCGCCAGCGGATCCAGGGTGGTATACACCTTAATACCGGATTGCTTGAGCAGAGCATCACCGTAACGGTCGCGCAGTTCCTGCTTCACCCGTGCGAAAAACGCTGGCAATTTCTGGTGTACAGGGCGGGCAGCATTACGTAATCCCAACGGGGAGGCTGCTGCCACTTTATACTGTTCAACGCTGATTTTGTTACCTTCCATCATCAGCCGCAGAACCAGATCACGTCGTTCCTGCGCCCGCTGCGGATAACGCCAAGGATTGTAATAGGATGGGCCTTTGATCTCCGCCACCAGCAGTGCCTGCTGCGCCAACGTCAGTTCGCCAATGGGGCGACCAAAATAAAACTGTGAGGCTAGCCCCATACCGTGGATCGCCCGATTATGATCCTGCCCCATATACACTTCATTCAGGTACGCTTCGAGGATCTCCTCTTTGCTGTAGCGCGCATCAATAATGATTGCCATCAGCGCTTCGCGGATCTTACGGATGAGAGAACGCTCACTGGTAAGAAAGAAATTCTTGGCTAACTGTTGGGTCAGGGTGGAGCCGCCCTGTACTGTGCGCCCGGCACTGAGATTGACCATAGCCGCCCGCACGATCGCCAGCGGATTAATCCCGTAATGTTCATAAAAGCTGCGATCTTCCGTGAGCAATAAACCATCGACCACAGATTTGGGGATCTCCGTGGTTGGCACAAACAATCGATCTTCTCCATCGCCGGTAACAATGCGATCCAGTAACACAGGTTCCAGATGAAACACGGCCAGTTGCCGGTGATCGCTTAAACGCTCAACCGAAGCCACGCCATTGCTGTCAAAACTCACCATCACCTGTTGTGCAGGCTGCGGACCTTCTGGATGTAAAAAAGGTCTGCGCCACAGCTCTACCCGGGTAGATGACGCAGAAAACTCGCCAATTTGGCGAGGGTTAGCCACTTTGCGATACCCCAGCAGCTTGAGTTCATCAATAAACTGCGAGTGACTCACCGGGGCGCTGGGATAAAGAGGCATCGAACGGCTGAAGATCTGTGCTGGCAGATACCACTTTTGACCTTCAAATTTACGAGCGATGATCTGATCTAAATAAATACAGTAGATCGCCAGCACCGCCACGATAACCAGCGTCAATTTCCAGCCAAAGGACCACAACTGACGCCATAAACCACCCGTTGATTTCGAGGTGGTTTTACTACTTTTAGCGCTATTTTTCCGGTTATTCTTCGCAGTTACCATGATAATTCCACGTCAGGACAGCTTTGCCTCAGTTTTCTTCTTGGTGTATTTCGTTGGCAGGGTATTGGCTGGATCATCCGGCCACAGATGTTTGGGATAACGACCACGCATCTCTTTTTTAACGTCGGTGTACGGCCCTTGCCAGAAACTGCCAAGATCCGCCGTCAATGCCAAAGGTCTGTGCGCCGGCGACAACAGTTCCATGGTGATCACCAGTTTACCTTGCAGCAACCGCGGACTGTCAGACATGCCCAACGCCTCTTGTAGTCGCACACTTAATAACGCGCGACCATTCTCATCATAACGAATGGGTGCCCGAGTGCCGGTGACCATAGGCCAATGTGTTGGTAACCATTCATCAAGTTGTTGCCGAGCCTGCCAAGGCAAACGGTTGAGTAGCAGTGAGTAAATGTCCAAGGTTGCCAATTGCTTGAGTTGCGATACATCATCCAAATAAGGCGCTAGCCACTGCTCCAATGATGCTAGCAGCGCAGCGTCACTGACATCTGGAAACTGTATGGGATCTACAGATTGTGCGAGTCGTAACCTGAACTGTAACTGTCTAACACTATCGTCCATGTTCAACAGGCTAAGACCTCGTTGCCTTATCAGTGTCAGCAGCGCTTTGCGTTTAAGTGCATTGTCGGGTTGAGGCAACGGCTCACGTTTCAGCACCAGTTTACCTAAGCAAAGTTGTCGCTCTGCCAAAAAACGCCCTTTATTGTCATCCCAAGCAGCGTCTTCACGCCACTCCGTGAGAAATGCCAGTTCATTATCCAGCAGCCCAGCAGGTAGCATTGCCGCTAGGTAAGCCCGACCACTGCTGCGGCCTTCCTGCCCCTGAAAATCGGCGATGACCAGCCACTCGGCACTAGCCAGGGCATCATCGTGCTCCAAAACCACGCCGGTGCCATTTGCTAGCACAAAACCTGCCGCACCTCGGGCTCTAGCTATCCGGTCTGGAAATGCCAGCGCCAGCAACCATGCCACGTCCTGATTATTGGCGGAATGCAGATAACGCGCAGGCTCTTCGGGTAACTGGCATCGGCGTAACCATAATTTTGCCTGTTTAGCTTCAGGCCCGCGCAATAACTGTGGCAGTTTATCCAGCACATCACATCCGGCACCTCGGCTGCGGGCTTCTAGCAACGCCGCTAGTAAACAGGCCAGCCCTAATAACTGCTTGTCACTACTCTCAGCGACCCGCGTCTGTGCTTTGACCAACATATGTGCTAGCCGTGGTGAAGCGGCGCCGAACTGATAGGCCGCACGGCCATGTGCGGTCAATTTGTGCTGCCTATCCACCAATTCCAATGTCTGCAACAGTTCCCAAGCGACAGCCTCGTTCGCAGCGTTTGCTGGGGTCAATAACGGCAGATGGGATAATGATTTCACACCCCAGTTTGCGGCTTCCAATACGACGGGCAACAACTCACCGCACTGAATTTCCGGTTCATCAGCAGCGGCTAAGCGGCCTTGTTCTTCCTGCGACCACAATCGCAGACAAAAACCTGCGGCTAAACGTCCGGCACGCCCAGCACGCTGCTGCGCTGATGCCTGACTGATCCGCTTCAACCCCAATCGAGTCACCCCAGTGCGTGGATTAAAACTTGCTTGGCGCCGATAACCGCAATCTACCACCATAGTAATACCTTCAATGGTGAGACTGGATTCGGCAACATTAGTAGACAGCACCAGCTTGCGCTTTCCTGTTATGGGGGGCGCGATTGCCGCATCCTGCAATTCGGCGGGTAAATCGCCATACATAAGGTAAATCTGCACATCATCGGGTAACCGGCCTGTGAGATACTCCTGCAATTTGATAATTTCCGCCCGTCCCGGCAGAAAAGCCAACATAGCGCCCTGGCGCTGCATAGTCGTCAATTCAGGTAGATCATCGGAGCCAGCGAACATAGCGACAATAGATTTGCCCATATGGCTAAGCCAAGAAGGTAGCGCACTGCGCGCTTGCACGTTAGCAGGCACTGCGCGATAAGCAATGCTGACCGGGAAACTGCGACCCTCGCTGCTTAATGTGATGGCATCCGGCATCAGTTGCACCAGCGGCAGCCCCTGCAGGGTGGCCGACATCGCCAAGATTTTAAGATCATCTCTGACGGATGTTTGCACTTCAAGCGCCAAAGCCAGCCCCAAATCGGTGGTGAGATGGCGTTCATGGATCTCATCAAAAATCACCATTGCCACACCGTCAAGCGTGGGATCTTGCTGGATCATCCGCGTCAAAATACCTTCGGTGATGATTTCCAACCTAGTATTGCGGCTCACTTGTGTTTCACCGCGAACCCGATAGCCTATTGTCTGGCCTAGAGGTTGCTGCCGACAACGTGCCAGATAGGCGGCAATACTGCGGGCAGCGACGCGCCGCGGTTCCAGCATCAATATGCGACCGTTAATTTCCGGCCAGTCGAGCAGTGCCAACGGCAATGCCGTAGACTTACCAGCACCGGTCGGTGCTTGTAGAATCAACTGATTAGCGGTTGTCAGTGCCTGCTGCAACGCCGGCAACAACTGGGTGATGGGTAACGCGTTCAAATTGACCTGTCTGACCACAAAAAAACTGGCGACAGTGTACCGATTTTCAGCGCGACTGGCTAACCGCAGCCCATAACCTGCGAACTGGAGGTTATGATGAGCCTTATCCATAGCACAAAGGAGCCATCTTGGAGGAAAATACCCAGCGTTTATTTCTCGGATTTGCGCTTGAAACACAACAACAAGAGGTCAATGCGCTGCAGCAACGCTGTGTTGCGGCCTGTCCCGGCGCACGGATGGTGGCAGCCAAAAATCTGCATATGACACTGGTATTTCTTGGTCAGACACCCGCGGCAACCAAGCAGCAGTTATTGCAGCAGGTGCCACAATTACCGCTACGGCGCTTTACAGTCACGCTGGACCAAATAGTGCTGTGGCCTAAACCTCAGATTTTATGTCTGACAGGTGAGGCAGATGAACCGCTGCTAACGCTGGCAAATGCGGCGGCCAATTTATCTGAACAACTCGGTTTGGCCCCCAAAGAGTACAGTTACCGGCCACATATCACTTTGTTGAGAAAAGCCAAGCATCAGCCCTCATCTCTGCCGCCTACAGCGCTGCAATTAGCACCGACGACCTTAAATCTTTATCACTCGCTCAGCAGCACATCAGGGGTAGAGTATCGGGTTCTCCATCGTTGGCCGTTGCTATGACAACCACCACTACAAGTTTTTCTCCATCAATATGCAGTCCAAAGCCATCCCTTTAGGCGAGTGATAGCGACTATGGCCGAGCGACTGCCAACCACAATGCTGGTAAAAAGGCGCCGCATTCAGCGAGGATTCCAGCGACAAGTGGTGGATATTACAAGCCTTCGCCTGCCGTTCCAAATATTGCAGCATCAAGCGCCCATACCCTTTGCCCATAACCTTGGGCTGGACAAATAAGGCCTCAAGTTTGCAGTTGGGTTGATCCAGTTGGCCACATGCCAAGATCTCATGTTGTAGTTCCAGCACATAAAAACCGGCGGACACCAGATCTTCAAAACCAACCGGCATTGGGTCTTCCGTCCAGCGTGATAACACGGCCGGTGAATAATGGCCCCGACAACCGGTGACAATCGCTTGATGCCGCAATTCCCACAGAGATTCAGCATCATGCGCAGTAGCGGCTCGGATCAGCATCTGCTATCTCCTTTTGTCATTAACGTGATAAAAAAAGGCCGCCATCGTGGCGGCCTATGTTACCGCTACGAACTCAATCCATCAGTATTTCAGCGATAGTCAGCATACCGTGAGTGGTCGCACCGGCAGCCCACATTGAGCCTGCATCATCTTCAAATGCTGCGGCCAGATCGATGTGCAGCCACGGGATATCCTTACCCACAAAACGCCACAGAAATGCGGCAGCGTTGGAAGCACCACCGGCCCCACCGCCTTTTACCGGCCGACTGTTGGCGGTGTCAGCATAGGCCGAAGGACACATCTCTTTATGCCAAGGTTCTAACGGCAAAGGCCAGACATGTTCCGCAACGCTTTGCGCTTTCTCTTCAGCAAACTGCAACATGGCTTTCTGTGGTGAAAAAATCGCATTGTAATTGCTGCTGACCGCCATCACCGCCGCACCGGTTAATGTGGCGGCATCAATAATCAGTCCGGCTTGGGCTTCAGTAGCCGCCTGTAGACCATCTGCCAGCACCAGTCGACCTTCAGCGTCAGTGTTGACGACTTCAACGGTTGTCCCATTTTTATAGGTGATAATGTCGCCGAGCTTATAGGCACGACCACTCACCAGATTTTCAGCACAGCACAGGTAAAGTTTTACCCGTTTGTTGAGACCACGCTGAATGGCCAGCCCCAACGCTGCGGCAACAGTCGCGGCACCGCCCATGTCGGCCTTCATGCCCAGCATTCCTTGAGAGCTTTTAAGACTATAGCCACCAGAATCAAACGTGATCCCCTTACCGACCAACGCAACCGCTACCGGCGCATCCACGCCAGCTGGATTGTAATCCAGCTCCAGCATTGCCGGAGCGCGCTCACTGCCACGCCCTACGGCATAAATTCCCGCCCACTGCTGTGCCAGTAGCTCTTCACCTTCTATAATGCGATAGCTGATACGGGCACCACCCAATTGTTGCAACCAAGCCGCCGCCGCTAGCGCCAGTTTTACTGGAGACAAATTTTCTGGCGTTTCGTTAATCAACTGCCGTGCAAACTGACTGCAAGCCGCACGAAGTTGCAGTTCCTGCTGTGCTTTGTCGCTGCCACTCCAGTGTATAACGTGGCCGCCTTTGGCGGTGACAAACCCCTGATGAAAGGCCCATTGGCTATCGATATCCCACAATTGCCCTTCCAGTTTAACCTGGCTCACCCCCTGAGTGCGCAGTTTACGGGCGGCTTTCTGCACACTCCGTAACGGCATTTCTTCCGGCAGGTGGATCAACGCGCCATCACCGGTGAAACTCAGTTCGGTCTTACCCCATACGGCGGCTGCAGCCTGATCGGTCAGCACTACCTTCATTACTTGATCCATGATTTATCCTTCTCACTGTGGGTACCACTGCAGATACCCTTTGGCAGCAAGTGTATAGCATTGCACCGAGCTGCTAAAGTTATCCAGAGCGTGATATTTGTGAGAAAGCGTAAACCCTGCTAGGCTGTGGCGTTTCTATATTTAGGCTTGTGGTAAAAATAGAGATTTAGCGGCATGAAATTCACTTCGCCATTGCAACAGGCAGTATTGTTGAAGCGCTATAAGCGGTTTTTAGCCGATGTTCAGTTGCCAGATGGCAGTGAAACAACGCTGCATTGCCCGAACACCGGTTCCATGAAGAATTGTCAGTTTCCTGGGCAACCCGTGTGGTACTCAGTGTCGGACAATACTAAGCGTAAATATCCAGGCACCTGGGAGCTGATGCAAAATCCACAAGGACAATTGATAGGCGTTAATACTGGCCGGGCTAACGAATTGGTGGCGGAAGCTATCAGCAACGGCATCATTGCTGAGTTACAAGGTTATCAATCCTTGCGCCGGGAAGTGCAATATGGCGAAGAAAATAGTCGTATTGACATATTTTTGAGCAATGGTGTTCGCCCTGACTGTTACGTGGAAGTCAAGAACACCACCTTGCTGGAAGGCGATTGTGGTTATTTTCCAGACGCAGTCACCACTCGCGGGCAAAAACATCTGCGAGAATTGATGGCAGTAGTGGAAAAAGGTCAACGGGGAGTGTTAATGTTCCTCGTCCAGCACACAGGCATAAAAAAGGTGGCTGCAGCTCGGCATATTGACCCAGATTATGCGGATTTACTTGTACAGGCGGTAGCGCACGGTGTTGAGGTACTGGTTTACGCCACGTCCCTGAGCCCTGAAGCTTTTCAGGTGGAAAAGCGCTTACCCTTCCTGGAAGGAAACCGGGAATAATAACGTAAAAATTTGCTCAAAAGGAAATTAGCAGACATATTCAAAGATATGATCACCGATTTTTGGAAATGTTTGCCTAGGTAAATAGATTCTGCTATAGATAGCGGCCGTTCGCAAAAACGCCCTATGACGCAAATTGAAACAGGAGATGCGTTATGCCTGAAGGCACTAAAACACTTGGTGTACTCGCTATCGCTGGTCTGAGTCCTTATCAGGAACAACCTGGTGAGGAATACATGAACCCTCAACAGTTGGCTCACTTCAGAGCCATTCTGGAAGCCTGGCGTAAACAGCTGCGTCACGAAGTTGATCGTACCGTAACGCACATGCAGGACGAAGCGGCTAACTTTCCTGATCCAGTAGATAGAGCTGCGCAGGAAGAAGAGTTCAGTCTCGAACTGCGGGCTCGTGACCGTGAGCGTAAGCTGATCAAGAAAATTGAGAAAACACTGAAAAAGATTGAAGACGATGATTTCGGCTTTTGCGAATCTTGTGGGGTTGAAATAGGTATCCGTCGTTTGGAAGCTCGTCCTACGGCAGATCTGTGTATCGACTGCAAGACGCTCGCTGAGATCAAAGAAAAACAGATGGCAGGTTAATTCCTGCCCCAACAACCGCGGGGCACACTACCCCGCGTTGATGTTGCCGTTGCTCAGGATATGAATATCACCACCAGCCCGGCCTACGTCGGACGCTTTGCGCCATCTCCATCCGGTTCCCTGCATTTTGGTTCGCTTATTGCCGCTCTCGGTAGCTTTTTGCGTGCCCGATCCTGTGGCGGCAAGTGGCTGCTACGTATTGAAGATATTGACCCACCAAGAGAAATAGAAGGGGCAGCAGACGATATTCGCCGCACGCTGGAGCTCTATGGATTGCATTGGGACGACAAAGTGTTGTATCAGAGCCAGCGCTTCAACGCTTATCAAGCGTGTATCGATCAATTATTGGCGCAGGGAGAGGCTTACTTCTGTCAATGCAGTCGCAAGACCATTCAGGAACAGATGCACGGACTCTACAACGGTCACTGTCGTCAGTTGGCACTGCCAGAAGGCGCAGTGCGAATATATAACCAGCAACAGGTCGCCAGTTTTGATGATCTGTTACTTGGCAAAATCCAGGTCACCAGTGACTTTGCCAGTGAAGATTTTATCATTCAGCGCAGCGATGGCTTGTATGCGTACCAACTGGCAGTAGTGCTGGATGATGCTTACCAGGAGGTGACAGAGATAGTGCGCGGAGCCGATTTACTAGAAGCCAGCTGCCGCCAGTTGAGCTTATATCGGCAACTCGGCTTGCCGTTACCACAATTTTTACATCTGCCGCTGGCAGTGCTCAAACCCGGTTTTAAACTTTCCAAGCAGAACCATGCTGAAGCGCTGGATAAAAAACGGCCCCATATTGCGCTACAACAGGCATTAGCCTTTCTCGGACAACCTCCCGTCACTGTTGATATGCCCGAGCGCATGCTGGCGCAAGCGGTCGCACAGTTTGATCTGCAGCGGATCCCCAAACAAACCGAGATCCTCATCGGCAGCTGAATATACTCATCCCTCGCTAATTGGTATATGATAGCCGCCAGTTTTGTTCCCAAACTTTGTGATCACACTTAGAGGTGCCCTATTTTTCGCCGTATCACACAGTTCTGTAAGCAGTTGTTTGACGATGGCCCAGCTGCCAAACTTCCCGAAGAAGCCTATACAGACACAGCACTCAGTCTAGAGATCATTCCCCGCGATGGTCATAGTATCTCCCGCAAGCAGATCAGCGATAACGCGCTGAAAGTGTTATATCGCCTGCATAAATCTGGCTATCAGGCCTATCTGGTAGGCGGCGGTGTGCGTGACTTGCTGCTGGGATTGGAGCCGAAAGATTTTGACGTGGTCACCAATGCCACCCCGGAAGACATCAAAAAGCTGTTTCGCAATTGCCGATTAGTGGGACGTCGTTTCCGCCTAGCACATATTGTATTTGGACGAGATGTAATCGAAGTGGCAACGTTCCGCGGTCATCATGGCGAAAACAGCGAGACGATTTCTAAGGTCAATGCGGCAGGGCGACTACTGCGAGACAATGTTTACGGCGATATCGATCAGGACGCAGAGCGGCGAGACTTCACCGTCAACGCCCTGTATTACAGCATTGAAGACTACAGTATCCGCAGCTATGGCGGCGGCTTGCAAGATCTGCAAAATCGTACGCTAAGACTGATTGGCGATCCAGAAACCCGTTACCGTGAAGATCCGGTGCGCATGCTTAGAGCCGTGCGCTTTGCGGGCAAATTAGGTATGCAGATTGAGGCGCATACTGCCGCGCCCATTAAGGCGCTGGCAGGGTTGCTGAAAGATATTCCGGCCGCACGCATGTATGAAGAGATATTGAAGCTGTTTTTTGCCGGTAAAGCCGGGCAGAACCTGCGACTAATGCGTGAGTATCATTTATTTGAGCCATTATTCCCGTTAGTGGAAGCACAGTTGCACGATGACCCCAAGGGGCCAGCCATGCGCATGCTAACGGAAGTGATGCACAGTACTGATGTGCGCATTAACGAGGACAAACCGGTCACCCCGGCTTATTTCTTCGCTGCGCTGTTATGGTATCCCTTGCAAGCTCGTGCGCAGGATATCGCCTCCGAAAGCGGTCTGAGTCATTACGATGCCTTTTATGCCGCCATGGGCGACGTACTGGAACAACAGTGCCAGACCATCAGTATTCCGCGACGCTTTAGCACACCCGCACGCGATATTTGGCAATTGCAGTTACGTTTTGAACGGTCTAAAGGTGGTAGAGCATTCAAGCTGCTGGAACACCCCAAATTCCGTGCTGCCTATGACTTACTGTTGATGCGCGCCAATGCTGAAGGTGGCAATCTAGCAAAACTGGCTGCCTGGTGGCAGCAGTTTGTGGATGCTGATGAAGAGCAGCGCCGCGAACTGGCAAGCGACAGCAACAAAGGCAATCAACGCAACCGTAACGCCAGTCAGCGTCGCCGTCGACCTCGCCGTGGCAAAACTGAAAACACGCCAGAGGCCGCCGAATAAGATGCCACAGGTTTATGTGGCACTAGGCGCCAATCTGGCTGAGCCCAAACAGCAGCTGGAACAGGCAAAAGCCGCACTGAAGCAATTAGCAGGCAATAACAGCCTGCGTTTGTCATCCTATTATCGCAGTGCCCCTATGGGCGATGTACCACAACCGGAATACCTCAATGCCGTTGCCTGTTTCGACACCGACCTTGAACCACTGGCACTGCTGGATGCACTACAAGCCATAGAAGCCGCACAAGGACGAACCCGCGAAGTGCGTTGGGGACCGCGCACATTGGACCTAGATCTGCTGCTGTATGGCTCACAGATCATCGATATGCCACGACTAAAGGTACCACACTACGGCATGAAACAACGGGCATTCGTACTGGTGCCGTTAGCGGAACTTTCGCCCCATTTACGGCTACCCTGTGGTACATTAATCAGCGATTTGATCGACGCTGACATGCAACGCGCTGTACAGCCGTTACCCTCTACATGAGCCAACGTCGATAGCCATTGCCAGATGCTGGCGGATGGCATATAACTCAGTTCACCCACGTGTTTGGAAGACAAGCTTATGTCCAAAGTCACAATCGCCACACTGCTCAAATACAAGCAGGAAGGCAAGAAATTCGCCTCGCTCACCGCCTATGATGCCAGCTTTGCCAAAGCCTTCGATGAACAAGGTATTGATGTCGTGCTCGTCGGTGACTCTCTGGGGATGGTGCTGCAAGGGCAAGACGATACACTGCCCGTTACCCTTGATGACATGTGTTACCACACCCGTTGTGTTCGCCGCGGTATCAGCCGGGCATTACTGGTTGCCGATCTGCCATTTATGGCATACGCCACGCCGGAACAGGCCCTCAGCAACTGTGCCAAGGTGATGCAGTCAGGTGCCGCTATGGTAAAACTGGAAGGTGGTCACTGGCTAATGCCCACCGTCAAAATGCTCACTGAACGCGGTATCCCAGTATGTGCTCACATTGGTCTGACACCGCAGTCCGTACATGTGTTTGGTGGCTTTAAGATTCAGGGACGAGATGAAGACAACGCTAAACGCATCCTCGATGAAGCAAAGGGCTTTGAAGCTGCTGGGGCACAATTACTGGTACTCGAATGTATTCCTGCTGCGCTGGCTAAAGCAGTCACTGAAGCCGTGCGCATTCCGGTGATTGGTATCGGTGCTGGCAAAGACACCGATGGACAAATTCTGGTGATGCACGATGTGCTGGGCATCTCTTCCGGCTATATTCCTAAATTCTCCAAAAATTACCTCAAGCAAACCGGTGATATCCGCGCAGCAATTAGCGCTTATATTGAGGAAGTACAGCAGGGACTGTTCCCCGCTGATGAGCATACATTCAACTGAACACCTTTTGGATCATTACGTAAATGTTGACAACCGCTAAGATAGAGGAAATCCGCGCCCGGATTAAAACCTGGAAAAACAAGGGAGAAAGTGTTGCCTTTGTTCCCACAATGGGTAATCTGCACGCGGGCCATATCAGCCTGATCACCGAAGGCAGACGCCGCGCCGATCATGTCGTCGCCTCAATCTTCGTCAACCCGATGCAATTCGGGCCGAATGAAGATCTCGCTGGCTATCCAAGGACACTGGAAGCTGATCAGCAGAAACTAGTGGAAGCAGGCTGCGAACTGCTGTTTTTACCAACGCCAGAGATTATCTATCCCCGAGGTCTGGCAGCACAAACGTTTGTTGAAGTTCCTGGGATCTCAGAACAGCTGTGCGGTGCCACCCGTCCCGGTCATTTCCGCGGTGCCGCCACCATCGTCTGCAAACTGTTCAACATCGTACAGCCTGATATTGCCCTATTTGGCCGTAAAGATTATCAGCAGTTGCAGATTATCCGCACCATGGTTGAAGACTTGTCACTGCCAGTAGAAGTGATGGGCGTTGATACCGTGCGAGAATCTTCGGGGCTGGCACTGAGTAGCCGTAACGGTTATCTCACCGCAGAAGAACGCGCCAAGGCGCCAGCGCTGAAAAGAACGCTGGATGATCTGGCGGAGGCAATCAAAGCGGGTAACGCCGTTGATAGTGCCATCAACAGCGCCAAAGCCGCATTGCAGGCGGCCGGATTAACGCCAGATTATATTGAGCTTCGCCAGGCACAGACGCTGGCACCAGCGACAGATAAAGATAAAGAGTTAGTGCTGCTTGCTGCAGCATATCTCGGTAAAGCCCGTCTGATCGACAATCTGGTGTTTAGTCGTTAACGCCCAGCCACCAGTTGCCATATTAAAACCGCAACTGGTGGCACCTCTCAAGCAGTCGTTGCCAAATTACTGTCTCAGCCAAAAAACTGGCCTCACGTAACAAATTGGGCCATGATAATTAACATTGTAAATCTGGCTGACAGTGCAATGTTATCAACTAATCGATGCTGTTTGTTGGGGATATTACTGCTCGCTGGCACGAGTGCCTCGGCCGAGGACAGCAAGCTCATCTATAAATGCACGGCTCAGGATCAGGTAATTTTCAGCCAGCAACCGTGTCCATCTGACTACACTCAACATCAGCTCGAATACCATTATGGCCTTGCCACCGAGACTGCCACGCAAAATCCAGCAGATGACCCACTGTTAAGGCTCCTAGCGCAGAAAAATCTCACTGAGGCGCAGTTACGACGTTGGCTAGAAACAGAAATTTATCGGCTGCAGCAAGAACACAGTTACCTAGAAATGTTGCGGACAGGCGAGTTACAAAAGTTAGATCGAGAACGCTACTGGGAACATATTGCCGCCTCCGCACCAGCGTTTTTGCAGAAACAGCGTAAAATAAACCAACATTACGATGGCTTGCAGCAAAGCAACCAGCAACAGCTAACACGGTTACAAGAATACAAATTACAGTTGGCAGAATAAGGCTCATCCCTGAGCTAGGTATATCAGGTGCGCAAACCAATGCCTCGCGACACCAGATAGTATGCCAGTAACCATAGACCAACACAGAAACCGACGATTACTAGCATGGATAACCCGACACTGATATCGGCAAAGCCAAGAAAGCCGTAGCGGAATACGTTGATCATATAGACTATCGGATTTAACGCCGACACCCCACGCCAAAAATCTGGTAACAAAGACAGCGAATAAAACACGCCGCCTAAATAGGTCAACGGTGTCAGTACAAAGGTGGGAATAATACTGATGTCATCAAAATTACGGGCAAATACTGCGTTAATCAGACCGCCTAGAGCAAACAGCACAGAGGTTAGGAACACCGTGACCACCACCAGCAATGGATGCTGCAGATGCAGATCCACAAAGAACATGGCCACTAAGGTGACAATCAGCCCCACCAGCAAACCGCGAGCTACACCACCGGCCACATAGCCGCCAATCATGACATAATGTGGCACCGGTGCTACCAGCAGTTCTTCCAGATTGCGCTGAAACTTGGCACTGAAAAAGGACGAAGCCACATTGGAATAGGAGTTAGTGATTACTGACATCATGATCAGCCCTGGGGCGATAAATTCCATATAGGATACGCCACCCATCTCGCCAATCCGGCTGCCGACCAAGCTGCCAAAAATCAGAAAATACAGTGTCATAGTGATAGCTGGGGGCAGCAGTGTTTGGATCCAAATCCGGCTAAAGCGAGTGATCTCTTTAATGACAATGCTTTTGAAGGCGATAAAATACAGGCCTCTCATGCGCTGGCTCCTTTGTCCCGTTCCACCAATTCCACAAACAGTTCCTCTAACCGATTGGTCTTGTTACGCATTGACAACACATCAATGCCCTGTGCGGTTAGTGCAGCAAACACGCTATTGAGGCTATTGGACTTGGCGACATCCACCTCCAGCGTATTAGGGTCGATAAGCCGTGCCTGAATACCTGTGAGTGCAGGTAGCTGTGCCTGCGACTGCTTAAGATCCAACACGAAGGTTTCCATATCCAGTTTCGCCAGCAAGGCTTTCATGCTGGTGCATTCCACCAGCACCCCGTTATCGATAATGCCGATGTTGCGGCAAAGCATTTCAGCTTCTTCCAGATAATGAGTGGTCAGAATAATAGTGACACCTTCCTGATTAATGCGTTGCAGGAACTCCCACATGGAGCGCCGCAATTCAATATCCACCCCTGCAGTCGGTTCATCAAGGATCAACAGTTGCGGTTCATGCATCAGCGCTCTGGCAATCATGAGTCGCCGTTTCATGCCGCCTGAAAGTTCCCGAGCTTTGGCATCGCGTTTTTGCCACAAATCCAGTTGAGTCAGATACTTCTTTGCCCGAATATGAGCTTCTGCCCGCGGCACACCATAGTAACCCGCCTGATTCACCACAATCTGCAGTACGGTTTCAAACTGGTTGAAATTAAACTCCTGCGGCACCAAACCGATACACAGCTTGGCCAATTCCAGTTCTTTATCCAGATCGTGGCCAAACACCTCAACCTTGCCACTGGTTTTATGTACCAACGAACTGATAATACCGATGGTGGTAGATTTGCCTGCCCCGTTGGGGCCCAGCAAGGCGAAGAAATCTCCTTGCTTTACCTTGAGATTGATACCTTTGACGGCCTCGACGCCGCCCTTGTAGGTTTTTCTAAGGTTTTCCAGCGCCAGCGCCACACCTGCTGTCATCTGTTGAGTCCTCTGTTGGATAAAACAAAACTCCCGCTATTGCGGGAGTCAGATCGCCTGCTAAAACCGCTCAATGCAGTTTTATTCCTGAGGGATAACCCGGGCGATATAAGGGAGATTGCGGTATTGCTCCGCATAGTCGATGCCATAACCTACCACAAATTCGTCGGGAATGGTAAAGCCGACAAAATCAACCGGCACATCCACTTCACGACGGTCAGGCTTATCCAGCAAAGTACACAGTGCCAAGCTCTTAGGATCGCGTAACCGCAGCATTTCGCGCACTTTATTGAGAGTGTTGCCCGAATCAATAAGGTCTTCCACAATCAACACATGGCGCCCGGCAATATCGGACTGCACATCTTTGAGAATTTTTACATCGCGGGAACTGGTCATGGTATTGCCATAGCTAGACACCGACATAAAGTCGATCTCCACATGGCCCTTGATACGACGGCATAAGTCCGCCATAAACACCACAGAACCTTTAAGCAAGCCCACCATCAGCAGCTTATCGGTATCCTGGTAATGGGCGTTAATGCGCGCAGCCAGTTCATCCAGTTTGCTATTTATCTCCTCAGCAGAGATCATCATTTCGATGGTGTGTTTCATACTCGTCTCAGTCTTCGATACTACCGCCATCTGGTGTGTCATAACCCCAGCGGTGCGTTAATGAATGTGCAATACCCAGATGGTCGAGGATCCGGGCGACGACGAAGTCTATCAGATCCTGAACCGTTTGGGGATGGTGATAAAACCCTGGAGCCGCAGGCAGAATAACGGCGCCCAACTGGGTCAAACTCAGCATATGTTGCAAGTGAATCGCGTTGAACGGCGTTTCTCTGGGCACCAGCAGTAGCTGACCATGTTCTTTCAATACCACATCGGCCGCACGTTCCAACAGATTGTTGCTCATCCCAGTTGCCACTGCCGCCAAGGTGCCAGTGGAGCAAGGACAGATCACCATCTGTTTCGGTGCCGCCGAGCCTGACGCTGGAGGCGAGAACCACTCATCCTTACCCAGTACGCGCAACACACCAGTTGCTGGCATAATAGCTCGCAGTTGCTCAGTGGCTTTGTCTGGCGCGGCGCTGAGTTTAATGTCCAATTCTTGAGCCAACACCACTCTAGCAGCACTGGAGATCATCAGAAACACCTGATACTCCGCCTGCAGCAAACACTGCAGCAGCTTCAGTCCATAAGGTGCGCCAGAAGCTCCGGTCCACGCTAGGCTGATGCTTTTCATCGCTGGGCCTCCGCGTTAAATTTGGCATCGAGTGCCGTCAGCAACTTGCCATGAATGCCACCAAAACCGCCATTACTCATGATCACTATGGTGTCGCCGGGTTTAGCTTCCGCCGCTACTTTCAGCACTACATCATGAATACTGTACATCACAGTGATTGGAATACTGGCATTGCCCATCGCGGCCGCAATATCCCAATGGATGTTATCGGCCTGATACAGCACAGCGTTGTCGGCATCACGCATAGACTCCGCCAGCGTAGCTTTGTGCACGCCACTCTTCATGGTGTTGGAACGGGGCTCTAGCACCACTGTGATATGCCCCTTGCCCACTTTGGCGCGCAGGCCTTGCAGAGTCGTGGCAATGGCGGTCGGATGATGTGCAAAATCATCAAAAACCTGTACCCCGTGAATATTACCTATCAGCTCCAGTCGCCGTTTAGGCGGAATAAAATCCGCTAGTGCGGCAATGGCATCGGCAGGTTTTACGCCAACATGCCGCGCCGCCGCCACGGCCATCAAGGCATTTTCCATATTATGTTTACCGAGTAACGACCATTCCAGCACGCCTTGCGATTCCCCGGCAAGATGCAGCTCAAAACGGTGTCCATCTTCGGCCAAGGGCTGCACTTGCCAATCGCCCTTGCCAGCACTGTGACTGATGGTTTCCTGCTCGCTCCAACACCCTTGGGCTAACACTGCGGCCACCGCATCACTGTCTTGCGGCCAGATCACCCGCCCATTGCCCGGCACAATGCGCAGTAGATGATGAAACTGTTTCTGGATGGCATGCAAGTCTTCAAAAATATCCGCATGATCATATTCCAGATTATTGATCACCAAGGTCCGCGGCTGGTAATGCACAAACTTCGAACGCTTATCAAAAAAAGCACTGTCATATTCATCGGCTTCTACGACAAAAAAAGGGGAATCCCCCAAACGCGCCGATACGCCAAAATTGCGCGGTATGCCACCGATGAGAAAACCGGGTTGGTAACCACAAGACTCTAAGATCCACGCCAACATGCTGGAGGTAGACGTTTTGCCATGGGTACCGGAAACCGCCAGCACCCAGCGCCCTGGCAGAATGTAATCGTGCAAAAACTGTGGGCCTGAGGTGTATTTCAGCCCCTGCTCCAGCACGGCCTCCACGCAAGGATTACCACGGCTCATGGCATTGCCGATCACCACTAAATCCGGTGCGGGTTGCAGCTGTGATGCTTCAAATCCCTGGATCAAGGTGATGCCTTGTTGCTCCAATTGGGTACTCATCGGCGGGTATACATTAGCGTCGGCCCCCGTCACTTTGTGGCCCATGGCGCGCGCCAGTATGGCCAATCCCCCCATAAAGGTGCCGCAAATCCCTAAAATATGTATATGCATAAAGCCATTCCTGCGCGTGACAACTGGCGCTTATTCTACCCATTGCTGATGGGAATGTCAGTGTAACTGCGGTGTTGATAAGTGGAACCATAAACAAAACGCCATATATAGAAGTAAAAACATCTAGATGGCTAAATTGACAGCTTCCGACTGATCCCCTATGCTGCGCCAATAACTGCAATAGTAAGTGCAGTCGTCGCCACACAGCTACACCGTCAGCAAACTGCCGTTTGCACCGCGGACAGAACATACTGAGAAGAAGATTTTGACAACAAATACCCAAGCCACTGTCGCACCATCGGCAATAGCACTGTTACCCCTATTATTGTTTTTGCTGCTGTTTATCGGCGCCGGACTGTATTTTCAAGCCAATGGCGTAGCGATGGCGTTTTACCAATTGCCCAGTCCAGTCGCTATTTTGCCAGCAATTGTGCTGGCCGTGCTGCTGTCCAAGCAGCAATTAAATCAAACGCTGGATACCTTTATGGCCGGGATTGGCCACAGCAATATTATTGCGATGTGTTTGATCTACCTGCTGGCAGGTGCTTTTGCTTCGGTTGCCAAAGCAACCGGTGGTGTGGATGCCACCGTGGCACTGGGGTTGCAGTTTATACCGTCCCAATTGCTGTTACCCGGCTTTTTTGTGATTGCCGCCTTTATTGCTACCGCCATGGGCACCTCTATGGGCACCATCGCTGCTGTAGCGCCGATAGCGCTAGGCATTGCCGAAGAAGCCAATATTGATCTAACACTCATGGCAGGGGCCGTAATGTCTGGCGCACTCTTTGGTGACAACCTGTCGATTATTTCCGATACCACCATTGCCGCGACCCGCACTCAGGGGTGCTATATGCGCGACAAATTCCGTGAAAACCTGATTTTCGCCATTCCATCCGCCATCATCACGTTGGTGTTATTTGTTCTAGCATCGACTGGCAGTGCCAGCATTCCCGCGCAACCAATAGACGTGGTGAAAGTGCTACCTTACGTCAGTATTTTGCTGCTTGCGGTGGCAGGCGTGAACGTATTCGTGGTGCTGGTATTAGGCATTTTATTTGCGGGTGGCGTGGGCCTCTACAGCGGTGATTATGGCCTGGTCGCCTTTAGCAACGACATCTACCAAGGTTTTGGCAATATGCAGGAGATCTTTATACTGTCGATGTTAGTGGGCGGGCTGGCAGCATTGATGCAGCAACAAGGCGGGCTGGCATATATCAGTCGGCACATCGAAGCCTTAATCCGTCGCTTCTCTCACAGTCGTGGTGATAACTCCAGCAGAGCCGCTGAACTGGGGATGGCTGGAATGGTAGCACTCACCAACACCTGTGTTGCCAACAATACCGTGTCCATCGTGATCAATGGTGATATTGCCCGGGATTTAGCGCGGCAGAATGCCGTCAGTGCCAAACGTGCCGCTAGCTTGTTAGATATTTTTGCCTGTATTATTCAAGGGCTAATTCCATACGGCGCACAAGCCTTGTTAATCGCCTCTCACTTCAAAATATCACCACTGCAGGCCGTTTCCGATGTTTGGTATTGCATGGTATTGGCGCTGGTCTCCATTGTTGTCATTATGTGGCGCCCGCGCAGTGATTAAAACCGTTAGCCTGTGCCATAAAAAGAAGCCCGCATTAGCGGGCTTCTTTGATCATTACCGAGTTATCAACGGTTAACTTGAGGATCCAATTCCCCAGTCTGATAACGCTTATACATAGCCTGCAGCGACAGCGGCTTGATCTTGGAGCCCATGCCAGCGCAACCGAACGCTTCATAGCGTTCCACACAGATTTCGGCCATAGCGTCCATGGAAGCTTTAAGGAATTTGCGAGGGTCAAACTCCCGCGGATTTTCCGCCAGGAATTTACGCACCGCGCCAGTTGATGCTAGACGCAGGTCGGTATCAATATTCACTTTGCGCACGCCGTGTTTGATGCCTTCGACAATCTCTTCGACTGGAACACCATAAGTTTCTGGCATATCACCACCGTACTGATTGATGATCTGCAACCATTTTTGCGGTACCGATGAAGAACCGTGCATCACCAGATGGGTGTTAGGAATACGGGCGTGGATCTCTTTGATGCGGTCGATACGCAGGACATCACCAGTAGGTTTACGGCTGAACTTGTAAGCACCGTGGCTAGTGCCAATAGCAATGGCCAACGCATCCACATGGGTATCAGCCACAAAACGAGCGGCTTCATCTGGGCTGGTCAACATCTGATCATGGCTCAGGGTACCTTCAGCACCAATGCCATCTTCTTCACCCGCAGTTCCGGTTTCCAGACTGCCAAGGCAGCCGATTTCACCTTCTACAGACACCCCACAAGCGTGGGCAAAGGCTACAGTTGTGCGAGTGACATGCACGTTGTAATCATAAGTGGCCGGAGTTTTGCCGTCTGACATCAGTGAGCCATCCATCATCACTGATGACATACCCAGTTGGATAGAGCGCTGACATACGTCTGGGTGAGTACCGTGGTCCTGATGGATACACACGGGGATATCGGGGTACTGTTCCAGCGCGGCGGTCATCAGATATTTCAGAAATTGTGGGCGAGCATATTTACGAGCACCGGCAGAGGCTTGCACGATGACAGGACTGTCAGTCGCTTCAGCCGCCTGCATAATAGCGCGCATCTGTTCCAAGTTATTCACGTTAAACGCTGGCACGCCATAACCGTGTTCGGCAGCGTGGTCCAGCAACTGACGCAGGGAAATTAAGGCCATAATCTGTTATCTCCTTTCATGGGCAATGGTGATTGCCCGGGTCCAATTGTCTATAAGCTGTAAATAGCGCTGCCGGTCATGGCCGACAGCTTATGATAAATTTTTTATGTCAGTTGCCACGAGCCTGCAACATCGCCACCGCTGGTAGCTCTTTCCCTTCCAAAAACTCCAGGAACGCACCACCACCGGTTGAAATGTAAGAAACCTGATCAGCAATGCCGTATTTATCCACCGCTGCCAGAGTGTCACCACCACCGGCAATAGAAAATGCTGGAGATGCGGCAATTGCTTCGGCAATACACTTTGTGCCAGCGCCAAACTGATCAAATTCGAATACGCCCACCGGACCATTCCACACGATAGTACCGGCATTCATAATAATGTCAGACAGCACTTCAGCGCTGTCGGGGCCAATATCGAAAATCATGTCATCATCGGCGACATCGGTTACGTCTTTTAACGTGGCAACCGCATCAGCGCTGAATTCTTTGCCCACAACCACATCGGTTGGCACTGGAATATCGCCACCACGACTCTGAGCATTGGCCACCAGCCGTTTGGCCTCATCAAGTAAGTCGGCTTCGTACAGCGATTTACCGACATTGTGACCGGCAGCGGCGATAAAGGTGTTGGCAATACCGCCGCCCACCACTAACTGATCAACGATTTTGGACAAGCTTTCCAGCACCGTCAGCTTGGTAGACACTTTGGAGCCACCGACAATGGCGACCAATGGCCGTTTCGGGTTATCCATCGCCTTAGCCAGCGCTTCCAGTTCGGCCGCAAGCAGTGGGCCAGCACAGGCCACAGGAGCAAACATCCCCACGCCGTGGGTAGATGCTTGCGCGCGATGGGCGGTACCAAAAGCATCCATCACATAAACATCACAAAGCGCTGCCATTTTTTTCGACAACGCGTCATCATTTTTCTTTTCACCTTTGTTAAAACGGACGTTTTCAAACACCACCACTTCGCCCACGGCAACGTCAACACCGTCCAGGTAATCGGTCTCAAGGCGCACCGGGCAATCCAGCGCTTTAGCAAGATAATCCACTACCGGCTGCAGCGAAAATTCTGCATTATATTCCCCTTCTGTTGGCCGCCCTAAGTGAGACATCACCATCACCGCGGCACCTTTTTCCAGTGCCAGCTTGATAGTGGGCAAAGAGGCACGCAAACGTGCATCACTGGTCACCACCCCATCGGCAACTGGCACGTTGAGATCTTCACGGATAAGCACGCGCTTTCCCTGCAGATCCAGATCTGACATTTTGATAATCGCCATGTTCATGCTTCCTGTAGTAACTATAAATTTGCGCTTGTCTTGGTAGCGGTCAAGCACTACCCCAAAAAGTTATGCCTCTGGCGGAAACATCGCCAGCGCCGTGTCCAACATCCGATTGGCAAAACCCCATTCGTTATCACACCACAGTAACAGTTTGATCAGATGACCGTCACTGACACGGGTCTGGGTACCATCCACCACACTGGAGCGCGGATCATGATTAAAGTCGCATGATACCAAAGGCTCATCGGTAAAGCCCAGAATGCCATCAAGACGGCCACGGGTGGCCTCAAGCAATACTTGGTTAACAGTGGCAATATTCACCCGTTTATCCACGGTCAGCGACACGTCAATAGCGGTGACATTGACGGTTGGCACTCGCACCGAGATAGCTTCAAACTTGTCTTTCATCTGCGGCAAAATTCGCTCAATACCACGCGCCAACTTGGTATCGACCGGAATAATCGACTGACTGGCCGCACGGGTACGACGCAAATCATCGTGATAGGCATCGATCACCTGCTGATCATTCATTGAGGCGTGAATCGTGGTAATCGCGCCGCTGCGAATACCAAAATGACGATCCAGTTCGGAAATCACCGGGATCACACAGTTGGTGGTGCATGAAGCGTTAGACACCACGGTATGTTCAGGGGTCAACAGTTCATCGTTAACGCCATACACAATGGTAGCATCGACATCCGCCGACGCCGGGTGGCTTATCAATACCTTGCGCGCACCCGCCAGCAGATGCGTGGCACAGGCGGCGCGGTCATGCAGTGCCCCTGTGCATTCCAACACCAGATCTACATCCAGTTGCTGCCAAGGTAACTTACTGGCATCTGCTTGGTGCAGCAGGGTGATAGCGTCATTACCCACCTGCATCAGCTCCTGTTCCAGACTGGCACGGAGCGAGAAGCGGCCGTGCGTGGTGTCATAGTTTGTCAGATGTACCATGGCTTCAGGTTTTGCCAACTCGTTAATCGCGACAATTTGCAACTGCTGGCGCTTGCCGGATTCATACAATGCCCGTAATACGGAGCGGCCAATGCGGCCATAACCATTGATAGCAACTCTGATCATCGGTAATTCATATCCCTCTATTTCAGGGCGATAAAACAACGGCCTATCATAAGACAGGCCGTTATGAATGGCGAGCAAAGCAAAGCCCTGTCAGGCCTTTCGTTCAGTTACGGTTCATGCCAGCAATGACTTCGCCGTTGCCACTACGTTATCGACGGTAAAGCCGAACTCTGCAAACAGCTCACCCGCTGGCGCTGACTCACCAAAAGTTGTCATACCAACAATCTTGCCGTTAAGACCGACGTACTTGTACCAATAATCGGCAATGCCCGCTTCCACCGCCACACGTTTGCTGACCGCGGCGGGTAATACCGCTTCTTTATAAGCGGCATCCTGCTTGTCGAACACGTCAGTGGCTGGCATAGAAACTACCCGCACCTTATGACCAGCAGCGGTCAATTCAGCTTGGGCTTTTACTGCCAGTTCCACTTCAGAACCCGTGGCGATAAAGATCAGTTCAGGTGTACCGTCACAATCCACCAGCACGTAACCGCCTTTTGCCACATCGGCCAACTGCACCGCAGTACGTGGCATCTGTGTTAGATTCTGGCGGGAGAAAATTAACGAGGTTGGCCCATCCTGGCGTTCAATGGCATATTTCCAGGCGATAGCGGATTCCACCTGATCGCATGGGCGCCAAGTACTCATATTAGGCATCAAACGCAACGTAGCCGTTTGCTCCACTGGTTGATGAGTTGGGCCGTCTTCACCCAGACCAATAGAGTCGTGGGTATATACAAAAATTACCCGCTGTTTCATCAGCGCGGCCATACGCAGTGCATTACGCGCATATTCCATAAACATCAGGAAGGTCGCGCCGTAAGGCACAAAGCCACCATGCAGTGCGATACCGTTCATCATCGCCGACATACCGAACTCACGCACCCCGTAGTGCAGATAGTTACCGGATGCATCATCGCGGCTAATGGACTTGGAAGCGGAATACATGGTCAGATTAGAAGGCGCTAAGTCAGCACTGCCACCGAGAAATTCTGGCAGTAATTTACCGAAGGCTTCCAATGCATTTTGCGATGCCTTGCGTGAGGCGATATTGGCAGGATTAGCCTGCAACTGTTCGATATACGCCTGCGCGCCTGCCGCAAAATCCGCTGGCAACTGGCCGCTGACACGGCGTTTCAATTCAGCTGCCAATTCGGGATAAGCAGCGGCGTATGCAGCCAACTGAGTTTCCCAGTCCGCTTCCGCGGCACTACCTGCGGCCTTTGCGTCCCACGCGCTATAAATCTCGGCTGGAATTTCAAACGGTGCATACGGCCAGCCCAAAAATTCGCGAGAAGCTGCCACTTCAGCATCACCCAGTGGTGAGCCGTGACAATCATGGGAGCCGGATTTGTTAGGTGAGCCATAACCAATGATGGTTTTACAGCAGATCAGTGATGGTCGTGGATCGGCTTTAGCTTGCTCGATAGCCGCGTTAATCGCTTCAGCATTATGACCATCCACCGCCGGGATCACCTGCCAGCCATAAGCTTCAAAGCGTTTTGCAGTGTCGTCACTGAACCAGCCGTCTACATGACCGTCAATTGAAATACCGTTGTCATCCCAGAAAGCAATCAGCTTGCCTAAGCCCAGCGTCCCCGCCAGTGAACAAGCTTCGTGCGAGATACCTTCCATCATGCAGCCATCACCCATGAATACATAAGTGTGGTGATCCACAATCTCATGTCCTGCACGATTGAATTGTGCCGCTAATACTTTTTCAGCAATCGCCATCCCCACGGCATTGGTGATGCCCTGCCCCAACGGCCCGGTAGTAGTTTCTACCCCTGGCGCATAGCCGTATTCTGGATGACCGGGAGTACGCGAGTGCAACTGGCGAAATTGCTTCAGATCATCAATGCTCAGATCATAGCCAGACAGATGCAGCAGCGAATAAAGCAGCATAGAACCATGGCCGTTGGATAGCACGAAACGGTCGCGGTTAGCCCATTGTGGATTAAGTGGATTATGCCGCAGATGCCCGCGCCAAAGGACTTCTGCAATATCTGCCATGCCCATTGGGGCACCTGGATGGCCGGATTTAGCTTTTTGCACAGCATCCATACTTAACACACGAATAGCGTTAGCGAGTTCTTTACGGGAAGACATGCTTTCTCCTGCGTAGTGGGTCTTGAGATTTGTCGGGCGGAAATTGGCGGTTATTTTCCCGCAGAGGGGCAGTTGACGCAAATATATTTCCGGCTTTGCGACCTAGATAAGTGTTCTTAATACCAGATCACAGAGGCCATTCCCAACGTCGACACACATAACCCCATCCATGGGACTCCACCGCGTCATCCCTGACACGGAGGGTCGACTTATCGGAATAGCCACTATTCCTCGAGTGAAACGCAATTAGGAACAGCTATTTAGATCCGACGAGCAAAGTCAGCACGAATGGCCATAACTTAGTATAAAAACCTTCATGTGTTACAGACTCATCAAACCGAGGTGTAAAGCTGACAAGACAAAAAGCTAACGAGTACTTACTATCAGATGGTTAAAAGCTGCTGATATCAATAAAGAAATTACTGGACATTGGCAACAGCGATGGGGCGTACTGCACAAATATCAGCAAAAGGGGTTTTATAATACCCAAATTAAATTAAAATAGACGTCTAGATGTAGATGCTTCTATACGGATATAGTTGCAGCTAAAGGTTTTTCTATTAATCACGAGATTTTCCAGACTATGGCAAGACACCTCTTTACTTCTGAATCTGTGTCAGAAGGACATCCTGATAAAATCGCCGATCAGATTTCTGATGCGGTGCTCGACGCCATTCTCACCCAAGACCCTAAGGCCCGTGTTGCCTGTGAAACCTATGTCAAAACCGGCATGGTGATGGTAGGTGGTGAGATTACCACTTCTGCTTGGGTGGATATTGAAGAACTGACCCGTAACACCGTACGTGAAATCGGTTATACCAGTTCCGATATGGGCTTTGATGCTAACTCCTGCGCGGTACTCAGCGCCATTGGTAAGCAGTCACCCGATATCAATCAAGGGGTTGACCGTAAGGATCCCAAAGAACAGGGCGCCGGTGATCAAGGGTTGATGTTCGGATACGCCAGTAACGAAACCGACGTGCTGATGCCTGCCCCCATCACTTACGCACATGCTTTGGTGAAACGCCAGTCACAAGTACGTAAGCAGGGACTGTTGCCTTGGCTGCGTCCCGATGCGAAATCGCAAGTGACTTTTGTTTACGATAATGATCAGATCGTGGGTATTGATGCTGTGGTGCTGTCAACTCAGCATAGCGATGCAATCAGCCTGAAAGAATTGCAAGAAGGCGTGATGGAAACCATCATCAAGCCAGTATTACCTCAGCAGTGGCTGACCAAAGACACCAAATTCTTTATCAACCCAACCGGTCGTTTTGTGATTGGTGGTCCTATGGGTGACTGTGGTCTCACTGGCCGCAAAATTATCGTCGACACATACGGTGGTATGGCGCGTCACGGTGGTGGTGCATTCTCCGGTAAAGATCCATCCAAAGTAGATCGTAGCGCTGCTTACGCGGCTCGTTATGTCGCCAAGAACATTGTCGCTGCCGGGTTAGCAGATCGTTGTGAGATCCAGGTTTCTTATGCCATTGGGGTAGCAGAGCCGACTTCTATCAGTGTGGAAACCTTTGGTACTGGCAGATTACCGGAAGACAAGCTGATCGCGCTGGTGCGTCGTCACTTTGACCTGCGCCCATATGGGTTAACCGAAATGTTGGATCTGGCCCGTCCGATCTACCAGGCAACAGCAGCTTATGGTCACTTTGGTCGTAATGAATTCCCTTGGGAACAGACCAACAAGGCTGACGCGCTGCGCGACGACGCCGGGTTATAAGTCGTTGGCTCTAAAAAAACCGCCAGTTGGCGGTTTTTTTACATCTGCGTCTTAGTAACAATGATCGAAATGAGCACTTTCCATACACATAAACGCTAATTGCTGCGGAGGTAATGGCGTCACAGTTACCGTTTCTGCCGCTTTCACCTGTGATTCTTCGGTCACCAGCGTCAGTTGGCTGTGGTAATTATTGCTGCGACCACAATCAAAAATGCTGTCTAGCGCAAACACCAGAAAGCGCTGCCCTTCCTTACCCTGAACACTCGCCTCAACTACCCGGCATTTCTGCTGCTGTAATGTCAGCAATGACACCAGCCAACGGGCCATATCAAAAGAAGATAATCTCAAGGTTTTGCTGAGCCTCAGTAACGACTCCTGTGTATGTAATTTCTGAGTTTCCATCGTGTTCTTACTCACACAGTTGATGATGCTTTAAGGCTAGCAAATCCTGTGTCATCCGCATATAAGTCCGTTGCTACAACCAGAAATTTTCCAACAAGGTACATCAACAGCACCAGGAGATATTTGTATATTAACTTTAACAATCATCGCACTACGACTGATAATCCACATTTTACATAGATTCAGAGTACAAATATTCCCTTTGATAGCTACGGTTGTTGCACTGACATTGACAATAAGTGGAACATCACCTACTCAAAGTTGCAAAATAACTATAACAACTCCACACTTAATGCCTATCGCCCTCACAAAGGATAAGGCCATGCTGCCTGAATCGGTTAAACCGGGAATTAGTTTGCTGGAAAATGACAATCATGGCCTGAATCTGGTGCGTTGGATGCACCAGTGTGAGCTGATGAAACACTATTATCAGGCTGACAAAGTGTTTGTACTGCAAAAAATAGATGCGGGTTATGAAGTGATTGTCAGCGCCGCTGACAACAGCATGCAGTTGGCGCCAGGCAAAATCTTTGATGCCGATACTTCGCTATTGCAGCGCATGGCCTACAGTAGCCCCGACGGCCTGAATCTGGATCTGACACAAGGCACTGCGGATGAATATCCAGATGAGTTTCGCAGTATCCTGTGTATCCTGTCTCGCCCAGTACATTGGCCGGATGGTTCAGTCTTTGGATGTTTATGCGTGCTGAATGCTCGTGCCAACGAGAACCAGCATGTCAGCCCACTGATGTTAGAACCCTTTCAGATCCTACTGCAGCAGGATCTGGCGTTATTCTGTCAAAATCACCGCATTGAAGCGCTGTCGATGCGAGATGCCAATACCGGCATGCTCAATCATTACGGTTTTATTATGATGGCCCCACGGCAACTCAATCTCGGCCGTCGCTTTGGCGCTCACTGTGGGGTGATTTTCTTTGAGCTGGAACCAACAGGTGATATCAATGATGAAGTGTTAAAACGCAGCCATCAGGAGTTAGCCAATTTGCTGCTTTCCACCCTGAGAGCGGCGGATATTGCCGCACATTATGATGACACTAAATTTGTGTTGCTGGTATTTGTGGATCTAGAACGGGATTTGGAACATATCGTGCGACGGGTGGAGCGAATCTTCAACCAATCGCCGCTACCTATGTCACTGGATTACAGCTATCGCTTTTTCACCCCAGATTCAACAGCCAAGCTGGTAGCCATGGTAGACGAAGCCAAGTCCGGATTACGCTCATCCCAGCCCCATCACGACGATTAACATTTTTGTGGGCGATGTTCACGCCAAGCTAACATCGCCCGATATCCCGTAACCTATATACGGTTAACAGCAGGCTGAACTTCATTTCTCCCGCAAAAATTGTCACACTTCCGTGTCAATACTCTGATGGAACCGTTGAATGCGAAAACCCACCTTGTTAGCACTGGGGCTGCTGTCGCTTAGTGCATGTCAGTCAATGACAGCGATACCAGTCACTAGCGCATCCCTATTGGGCCGCTGGCACATAGAACGGCTGCAAGAGCGGCCAGTGGTCGATTTTAGCCCAGCGCAGCTCACCTTTAACGCCAAAAATCAGCTTAGTGGCAATAACAGCTGTAACTATTTCTCTGGCAGTTATCAGCTCAATGGGCAACAGCTGCACATCAGCCCGGCTACCAGCACCATGAAAGCCTGTGTCGATGAACTGATGCAACAAGAGCAGCAAGTCATGCAACTGCTACCCCTGGTTACTAAAGCCGTCATTAAAAACGGCAAACTGTTGCTTGTGGATAGTCATGACAACTCACTACTGACCTTAAAGCGCAACTAACTCGCCGCTGATTTATGTATTAGTCTGTCTGCTGCTCCGATGCGGCATTCTGTTCTGCAATGCGCGCACTTTGCTGTAAATCCGCATTGTAATGTGCCAGATCCAGTTCATCTTCAGATTTGGCAATCACCGTCGTTGCCACTAGATCGCCAGCCACATTCACGACCGTCCGTGCCATATCAAGAATTCGGTCAATACCCGCAATCAACGCCACCCCTTCCAGCGGTAACCCCACCGAATTAAGTACCAGCGTCAACATCACCAGACCGGCACCAGGAACACCTGCGGTGCCAATAGACGCTAAGGTTGCGGTCAATACAATGGTGGCATAGTCAACCCAGGTTAGATCCACGCCAAATGCCTGTGCGACAAACAGCGCCGTCACCCCTTGGTACAAGGCAGTTCCATCCATGTTAATGGTTGCCCCCAGTGGTAATACAAAACTGGAGATCTTTTTATTCACCCCAAGATATTCGCTGGCGCACTTCATGCTGACGGGCAAAGTACCGGCAGAACTGGATGTGGTAAAAGCCACTGCCAGCGCATTGCTGACACCTTTGAAAAACTGTAACGGGTTGAGACGGGCAAAGACACTCAGCACGATGCTGTAAAAACCCAATACGTGCAAGATGCAACCCAGATATACTGCAACGATCACTTTCAGCAATGGCAGCAACATCTGCATACCATATTTCCCAGAAACCCACGCCATCAAGCCAAACACACCGTAGGGAGCCAGTTTCATCACCATATCCGTCAGTTTGTACATGGCTTCGGCTAGGCTCTCAAACACCCGAATGGCGGGTTTACCATGCTCACCAATCAGTACTAACGCCACGCCCAATGCCACCGCAAAAACAATCACTTGCAGTATTTGCCCATCGGCCAGTGCCGCCACCGGGTTGGTTGGTACGATATTGATCAGGGTTTCCATAATCGAAGGAACGGGTTTACTGTCAGCCGCGACTGCATGTGCAGCTAATGGCAGACCTTCGCCGGGAGCCATTAAGGCCCCCACCAATAAGCCTAATGAGATAGCTATGGAGGTTGTCGCCAGATAAAACGCAAACGATTTAAAGCCAATACGCCCCATCTTGCTGGTATCTTGCATCGAGGTGACTCCGACGATCAGCGAGCAGAATACCAAGGGCACAATCAGCATTTTAATGGTGTTTACAAACAGGGTGCCGATAGGTTTGAGGTAGTCAGCGCGTTCACCCAATAACTGACCGACAACAATACCCAGCGACATCCCTGCCAGGATCTGCAGCCATAACGGCAGACGTTGCCAACGGCTCCAGAGCCTGCCTATCAGCGAAGGCTTATGATTAGACATGTTATTTTTACCTTAGGGAAAGAGGATGTTCTCTGCTGGCCGGAAACAGCCATGATGCGCAGGCTAGCACAACGCGCCGCTGAATGGATGATCTGCGTCAACCACAGCAGATTAAAGCACTGAGCAACGGCCGTGGCTACTCCAAATCCTATGATCAGATGGACTTGCAATTCACGTGTTGCGAGCTGCGTTGACGCTCACGTTGATGACTGAACGGAAGTCTTATTAACAACACTGTTCAGCCCATTTAGCTGATTAAACTCCCGGTAAAATGGCGGCGATGGAGTAAAGCCACGAACAGATCGCGATTTGCAGCGCCCCGTATTCTTTAAGTTTGCGATACAGCGTTGCCAGGCTCATTCCCAGTTTTTCAGCGGCTTGCGTCTTGTTGTTATCGAGTTTTTCCAGCACCGCCAAGATGTAATCTTTCTCCACTTCATGTAGCGCCCGGATATCACCAGCAACTGACGGCAGGCATAAAGTGTCACGAATTTCGTGAGGCAGGTCTTCCGGCATTATCTGTGGCCCGGCACTGAGAACCACGGCGCGCTCGATAGCATTCACCAGTTCTCGAACATTTCCCGGCCAGTTATGGCTCAGCAATAAGTCAGCGGTCTTATAATGAAATCCAGTATGGCTCTTACCTAGCTCTTGATTGAATTTCATCAGGAAGTAGCGGCTCAGAGGTAAAATATCTTCCGTTCGCTCACGTAACGGCGGAATATTGAGCTCGATCACCTTCAGACGATAGTATAGATCCTGTCGGAACTCGCCGGCTTCTACTGCCGCTTCCAAACTTTTATTAGTAGCGGAGATGATCCGCACATCGACATGGTTAGTCTCGGTATCTCCGAGTCTGCGTACTTCTTTTTCCTGCAGCACCCGCAGTAATTTCACTTGAGTGGCGGGAGACAGCTCAGCCACTTCGTCCAGAAATAAAGTACCGCCGTCAGCGGCTTCTATCAAACCACTCTTACTGCAATCGGCCCCGGTAAATGCGCCGCGCACATGGCCAAACAACTCATTTTCAAGCAGTGTTTCATTCAGCGCTCCACAGTTTATTGCCACTAAAGGCTTATCACTTCTCGGTGAATTTTTGTGGATATATTGCACCAGCTTCTCTTTGCCCACGCCGCTTTCACCGGTGATAAGAACAGAAGTGGGCACTTTGGCAACATTTATCGCCATCTCCAGTAAGCTACGCATGGCATAGCTGTTGGAAACCGGATAACCGTCCTCAATAGATGTCAGTTTTAATGACAGGTTGATCTTGTCTTGCATATTGCGCGGCAATGCCTCATCCGATCGCAACACGTCGGCTAGTTGGGTCGCCACGGTTTCATTACAGATACCACTGTATACTGGCAGATAGGGCGTAATTTCCTCCCCCCACTGTTCCAGATAATTTCCCCGTAGATGACAATAACTGTCGCCTTTGGCCTGACATTCATCCTCAATAAAGTACACCGTTCGGCCTTCAAGATTGGAAACATAACCACTGGCAAATCCTATCTGCTCCCAACATACAGGGACGTTGCTCAAACCATGCATGCGTAAGTGCTGTTCTGCTTCGTATAGGCTGATAAAATAGGTTTCCACCAACGGGGTAGCTTGAATACCATCTCGGCGCTGACTGCTCAACACTTCACCAAAACCATACATAGAGCAGAGCAATGGCCCGAGTTTGCCTTTACGGGCTTCCGCCCATGCGTCGGGCATCTGCCGTTTTATGCGTTCGGCAACCAACCATCCTTTAGAAAAACCAGCACGAACGATGATTGATTGCGTGATTTCCGGTCCCAGCGTGCGACATAGCTCCATCTGCTGCAAACCATGGGAAAACAGATCCGTCAGATACATGCGCTGCCCAAGAAAACTGATGGCACCACCCCTGGGTTTAAAAGACAACAACTCCCTTAGATCAAGTTCTGAGGTATTCATGCTTATTTCCACATACGGATGGTGTATTGCCAATATATGTCAGCCGCCCAAAAAACGCCGTGACTGTCTTCAATTAATACTGTGTTAAAAATATTCCCGCCCGGGAGCAACAGGCGGGAATATTGACGACACCCTGTTCAGGGGTTATGGCACTTTAAAATCAAAGTCATGACAGTTGTTGCAATAGTTTTCCGACGCCTCGTGTTCGTGGTGGCAGTTATCGCAATCCAACGTTGGGCCATAGTGTGGCGAATCGTGCTTATCGGGTGCCCCATGATAATCCGTCTTTTTCTGGGGCAACTGATGGCATTGCACACACTGATCCGTCGATACTGCTTGAAATGGTGTCGTCGCATGACAACTATTACATTTCAACCCAGCGGCTTGATGATGCGGTTTCATGGTATTGGCTGCAAATGCCTGGATTCCCACAATCGCAGTCATGACCAACGCCGCTTTCAAGATCAATTTACACATGGTTAATTACCCGTCTAAAGCAGCGATGGTATTAAAATGAATACTTGATATAGGTCTGGAAGCGCGTCATATCGCCTTCATCCCCAGCCATGTTTTCCACTTTACCGGACATCACCCCAACAGCGTATTGCAGCTGTTTGGTAATATCCCAATAAAGATTGCTGTGCCAGGAAAACGCGGTCTTATTGGCGATAGCGGTCAACGCACCGATGTCATATCCTTCTTCATCCTGTTTTGAATAACCCGCACCAACGGTCCAACTGACGTCGTCGCTCAGCGCCAGGATCACCCCACCCATGATGCTTTTGAATTTCAAGGTTTCAATATCATTTGCGGTGGTTAATCCAGCCCCAGCATTAAAACCCAGTCCCGCATAACGGCCGATACCATCGCCATACATCATGCCAAGTACCGCTTTGTGGCCAGCGCCGAATTTCACGCTGGTATTCAAGGCCAAACCATAGCCAAATGCAGATTGACCATCTATCTCGAATCGTCTTAACACGGCTCGAGGCGACACGGTAAAGGTCTTATTGCCGTAAAAGTATTTCACAACCATGTCTGGCAGTTTATCTTCCGAAGATCCACTATTAACAAACACTGCCGGTCCGGCGTTACAGAAACCTAATGATGGGTTTTCCAAACTGACGGACGCGTAGTTTCCTGGCGCAAAATCGTATTGGTAACGCACCTGTGGCTGACGGACAAAGGGGTTACCTGCGTCTGATGAAAAGTCCATCGATGGCATAATGCCGGCAAAATCCATAAAGTTGGACCAAGTCTGCCCAGCTAAAATGGACTGTTTACCGTTTTGTAGCTTCATATAGGCATGACGAATACGGAAACCATTGCTGTTAGACCAGGTAGGACCATCGGCGTCGATATCCGCAAAGAAATCGCCCTCGATATGTGAAGTCAGAGTACCGTATTCCGTTTCTGTTGCCGTTTTTACAAACAGTCGGCTTTCTCTGGCGGTCATGTCCAGATCGGTCTTGTCCGCATTAGCGGTACCATCAATCGGTGTTGAGTAAACGCTGTAAAGATCACCGTTATAAGGCGCACTTACTGTACCGTCAGTATCATAAATCACCATCATTTTGGCATAGCCACCAAAGGTGAGCTTAGTGCCATTGACATCAAAATCCACAGCACTGGCGCTGCTACAGGCAAGTAACATAGTCGCGCTGATGGCGGCGGCAACAGTCTTTACACGTAAATTAGCGATAGTTGTTTTCATTTGTAAATTCCCCAAATCCAGAAGAGTGCCCGGCGCGAGCACCGGGCAAAATGCCTTACGCCTTGACAACCTGCTGTCCGGCGATACGACCAAAAACAATGCAATCCGGTATTGCAACCGTGCCTAAACGACAGGCCCCATGAGTGCCTCCGGTGATTTCGCCAGCGGCGTAAAGGCCAGGAATAGGTTTGCGGGTTTCAATGTTGACCACACGCGCCTGGGTATCGATCTCAATACCGCCCATGGTGTGATGCGCTTTAGGCCAGAAACGCACACCGTAGAAAGGTGCTTGGCCCAGCGTCTTTTGTCCCATATCGAATGGTTTGGAGAATTCACTGTCTTTGCCCTGTGCCACAAAGCGGTTGTAGCGCTCCGCCTGAGCTAACAGTTCGGCTTCGGGGATCTTGTAGAATGCCGCCAGCTCGTTAAGGGTATCGAATTTATGTACTACCCCACGCTCCAGCAACTTGTCCATTACATGCTTGGCAGGCTGCATCCCCACTTCATCGCAAATACCAATGGCCGGATGCCCGGTCTTAATGATGGCATCGGCGCGGATCTTACGATCTGCAAGTTCGTTAACAAAACGCTTGCCGGTTTGTGGATCCACCATGATGCCATTGGGGTAGGCCGCGTAACCTGCAAAAATAGGTGCCAGACCAAAGCCCTTTTCATCTGGTGATGCCCACGGGCCTAATTGGATCCAGGAAAGCTGAACAGGATTACCACCAACACGGATCAATTCCTTAAGACATTCGGCAGTGGCGCCCTTATGGTTAGTCGTATCCAGTTCGGCGGTCAGACGTGGATCCTGCGTGGTGCGATAAAGCACGTCCGCAGCAAAACCACCGGCGGCCATCACCACCCCTTTGTTGGCTTTGATGAACTTGGTGTTACTGGCATCTTCTTTTCCCTGACGGTAGTTAGGGATCACTTCCAAGCCAACGACCCGTTCGCCGTCCACAATCAGCCGTTTTACATAGACTTTTTTCTGCAGTTGTACGCCCAGTTCATCGCATTTTTGGAGCATTGGCTGCACGATGCCGGAACCGGATTGAATAGTCGTGGTATGTGTGCGGGGAACCGCATGTCCCCCAAAATGTGCCAGCGTATCTTTGAATTTCACACCCAGATAATCGCGGCACCATTCAAATGCTTCATTACTTTTCTCCGCCACCATCCGCGCCTGTTGCGGATAGTTAAGCCCCAGACCCGCTTTGTACATATCGGCGACCATCAGATCTACAGAATCTTTAACGCCATGAGCCTTTTGTACGTCACTGCCCACTGCGGCCATACCACCGCCATTGATGGTGGAATTTCCCCCCGGAACAGGCATTTTTTCCAGGACGATAACGTTAGCACCAGCCTTTCTGGCTTCGATGGCGGCAGACAGACCTGCAAAGCCACTGCCAATAACTACTACGTCAAAGGTTTCGTCCCAGTGTTTTGGCACACTGACATTCTGTGCAGCTGCTTCAGTACTCAGTCCTGCCAATAGTAATCCGGACGTTGCTGTCGCCGCGCCAGAAAATTTAAGGAAATGACGTCTAGAGATATCTGTTGCGTTTTTAATATGTGTCATATTCGCCTCATTATTTCATCTTTTATTAGTTAATTAGTTATTCACATTAATCTGTATTTGAACAACTTAGTCTGGAGACGAATATGTAAAGGCAGCAAATGTGCCACATTTAATATATTAATAATTTATTGATATATAACCGTCATTCCGCAGCTAATTCCAGAATTTAAATAGCGTGATCTGGCGATCAGTTTTTCATAAAAACCACGGCACCATCTTGACCGCGATCGACAGTTTTGATCTATTGCTGCTATTTGACG
>NZ_JAFNJD010000020.1:0-67576 GCF_017368415.1 Shewanella sp. 4t3-1-2LB | reverse complement strand
AGGGGGGGTGATTATGCGCAGATCGTCAGTAGTCAGGGGGGGTAATTATGCGTGGCAAGGGGGGGCGATTATGCGTGGATAAAATCCAAAACCAACAGGGTTTTCCACAAATGGGCAAAGCAATAACATAAAAAAACCGGCACATTGGCCGGTTATTAAGTCAATTACGGTATGGAATCGGTGGGGGGCTGGACATCATCAGAATTCCGCCTGTCACTTTCTTAACTTTTGCATCCGGATAAACAGTAAGAACTCTCTTTAGAGCAGGAAGGAATACCTTTTTAAAGTTCCTGTCAGCGTCGTCTCCGGTGTATTCTTGACCAAACTGCTCGCGCAAATTACGCCAGTACAATACGACAGGCCTACCGCTAATTCGATGTAAACGATCCGAAAGCATGGCATAAATATCCATCGCAAGAGCACTGCTATTAAGCTGATTTAGAGCCCTTAAATCAAGCGGTACAGCATGTTCGCTTAGCGTAGTAAAATACTCGTGTGAAAATGTAATAACACCAGGCCATAAAGCACCTTGATTGTCGCTGTTACCAATCCAAGCCTCAAATTTTTGGATGGGCTTACCATCGTAAGTGAACGCTTTATCAGCGGTACTAAAACCAAGGGTAATACTACAAGCAGATAACGCCAAAAGCTGTTTACGGAAGTTTGTATAGCTCCCATTTTTTCCTCCTGATGACTCCTTGCCCAGTTGTTTGAGGAAAGCACTGGCGCTATTGCCGACATCAATCTCGGGTGATTTTGAACGCAACGCTTGAGTATTCAGATATGCCATTACAAGCCTTGGCATGGGACCATACGGAACAGGCTGTTGGAGAAACTGCTTACCATCCCAAATTTTACCCGCTCGGATGTATAGACCAGCAGCACCACAACGCCTCTCAAACTCAGATCCATTTACTCTTGAACGAGGCAAACCGACTTGGCACATGATTGAGTGCATAAAAGTGAAATCATTGGGCGAGGGTGGATCTGATTTAATCCTTACTGAGGCATCTATTAATTCAGACTCAGCCCGACTCAAGCCTTGTGATTTATCACTATTTTCTACTTCAATATCCGCCTGATACTGAGCAAGTAGTTGGCTAAATGGCTTCATTACTTACCCTGCGGGAATCAAGCCATGCCTCCAACTGATCTAACCTGTATCTTAGTGTTTTATCGCCACTGATTTTATATGGTTTGGGAAATGAAGGGTCGTTTGTGCGGATTCGTTGAAGCGTTGGCACAGAGATTTTAAGTAGGGCAGTCACCTCATACACAGAGATCATCTGCAGGTGACTGTAATCTTTTTCATTTAAAGTTTGCTGCATAAATTTCTCCAGCATCATCATTGATTTACTGGAGAAATTTTGAGGGTGAACCCCCGTAAACATGGCCTCTGGAAGTGCCCTATTTGGGCACCTAGGCGATTTATTCCGACACAAAAACTTTCACATGTGAAAGTTTCTCATTGATAAACATCAACCACCATTGCCATCCAAGTCAGGAAAGATTTCACGCGCTTTGTCGTTTCTAATTTTGTCCACATTAATCCCTTCCAGCCGCTCCATAATACGTTCTGAGGCGTCTTGTCGAGTACCATCAATATTAAAATCACTTCCAGCTCCCGTTAAAGCATCCAAGTTTAACGATGCGGGATCAGGAAGTTTTCCATTTTGCTGAAGTATACCCAACCACTCGTCTAGGTTAACCTTACTCCAATCAATATCCGCTATTCGATCCAATGGAATTCCGCCGCATTGAGGTGTGCGCGCATCACCAAAGTTCAGGCCAAGTTGTGGCCGCACTTGCTCTTGGATGATTCGAGAGAGTGGCGAGTTGAAACAGCAATAGGACTCTCGCTCCTCGACACATGCTCCCAGTACTTTGGACTTGCAGTAAGATCCAACGTATGTGCAGCTATTTAGTGCTCTTTTAGCATTCATGGTGAACTCCCTTTCCTCGCACTTCCAAATCATTTGGATCATGACCATCGACACTACATAGACTGTGTAAACAGTCATAACGGTGCTTAGCATGGCGGCACCTTGTTGGCCGAGGATTTGTTCAGTCATTGATTCAGGAGCCCCAGCAGGTACGCCAGCGGCTCCCGTCGCAGAAGCATTTCCTAGAGCTTCAGAAGTCAGCTTGGTAATTTGCTCCTTTAATGCGCCAATAGTCTCCTGGGCAAACTGTTGAACAGGCTGGAGAAAACTATCAACCGCTCCACTAATATTTTCTATATAACTTGCAAAAGGCTGTGTTATTTCGGTCCAGCCAGACATTACGGGGTCTCTTAATACTTGGTATGCTCCTTTCACGGCACTGCCATCAGAGAGTCCCATAACGGCACCGTCTAGCTTAGGCACGGCCATAATCAAATTGAGATAATCAGCAAACGAAATATTCGTCGGCTTTTCACAACAATCTGAGACACCACCCACAGCAATCTTGCATTCCCCAGCCTCACCGGCAAAAGCTGAACACATCACATTTTCTTCACCAGTGGGGTTATCATCATAATTTTGACCAGTACAACTCATATCCTGAGTCATGAACTGAGCTGCATTCAACAATGCAGATGCACGAGCGAAATCAGTGCTTTGTGACTTTGTTATATCGAGACAATCATCTCCCATACACCTAATGGGTCCACCACATTGATACGTCGTTTCTTTCTCTAAAGTAGGTATTGATATGTCCGTTCCGCAGTCGTAGGTATCTTTAAACACATAACACTTACCCGAGGAACCCTCTGCTCCATCAATACATTCAGAACTAATAAATCCACACTGAGGATTATCCTCATACATCTGGCAACTGTTGAGATTTCCACCAGTATTTACAGGGCAGTGTGTTTCACCTTGAGGATCTGTCCAGCAGTCCATTTGCCCCTTATAAAAGTCATAGTCGGCTTTAACTCGAACCTTTTTGCACAGCTTTGGAATGCCAGGGAAAGGTGACGGTTTCAGTTGGGATTCGCAAACTTTGACCCCGTTGATGACTGTGCAGCCCGTAGCATCAGTCGGGTCATCTATACATGTTATCTCGCCTTCGGCAAAACCATCTACAACCCCTTTGGCTGAATCCATGCAGCTCTGTGGAGCCCACTCATCCTTGGTAATGGCTTTCGATGGGTCATAGCGGAGTTTTATGCGGCCAAAACCCTCACCTTCACCGGTCACTGAAACACGGATCTTGAATGTAACAACATCACCATCTTTCACGTTCTTAAAATAGGGAGTGACATCAACATTAGGGTTTCGCTCCCAACTCGTGGAGAGCTCACATCTACCGGCTGTTTCTGGAGGGAAGTTGCCATCTGGGCCAGACCACACTTTAGTTTCTTGGCCGGACTTACCGACCCACACTTGCATGTAATCATCCCACTTAACATATTCAAGTGTTGCGGAAACGATAGCATCCGGGTTACTAACCTGGACTCTTGTGTACTCTTCATAGATTTTACAGTTACCGGACCAGTAATCGTCCCCAACCTTACCAATCCAGAGTTCCGTGCATCCGTCACCACAGGACTTGAGGTTGTATGGGCCATCATAGTGCTTCACCACAGAGGCGTCGTAGTCATGGACAACCTCACAGTCCGCGCTTTGATCTACAACACGCTGACACCGTTCATACTCTGGAATGTGGGCGTTGATAGTATTCTGATTGATGGTTGTTTCGGCAGAACAATCCCCAAAGCCACCTGCGATGAGGTCCATATCCTCATAGGTCTTTTTGCTTAGATTCAATACCGGGTCATTACTGAAATCAGGGCGTGAGCGATTGGCCGCATCCATGAGAACTTGATATGCAGAACCTGATATTGAGGGATTGGAGCTGTTGGCGTCTTGGAATAAATTGGCTTTTGCCTCATTACCAAACTGATCCATAGCATCAGCATCACTAAATATCTGTTCTAGCTCCTCTGGAGATGCTGCATCAGGGAAATACTCTGCGGTATTTTGACCAGGTTGAACTCCAGGAAACAGTTCATTTATGTTTATGGATGTTGATTGACCATTACCGACTGGTAGAGAAATTTTACCATCTTGAACCTGAGCAGAGTTTTGCTTAACTCCGTTCGCAATAGATAAACCAAATTGTTTGGCATCACGACCAACAGCTCCGATGTTAGGTTCCTGATTACCCGCATAAGAATGTATCGGAAGAACTGAGATGGTTAAACATAGGAGCGAGGCAACAAACCTCGTCATGATGGGCGGCATAGTGGACATAGCATTTCTCCAGCTTTTTAGTTTGGATAATGCTATGTCGCTCTCTCATAAAAATTAGCATCGCTATTTGCCCTTTTGCGGCATACGCGGATGTATTCAGGCAGCTTTTGAGACCCGGCAGAATGGGCATTCAACACATGTTCGCTGATTAATTGACGTAAAAAAAGTGCATTGGCATTGCTCGCAATGCTCTATCATTGCTTCTCCATTGCGCATTTCAGAGGCAAGACACCAGGCATCTGTAATGTCGAAGGGCTCCCATTTTCCTCCTTTCATACCTGGTACTTCTTTACGGATAGCGTGATACATCCTAAACGCTTTATTCAGAGCGCTAATATCTACAGAACGCTTAACTTTTTCCCCTCCAAGATTTGAATAGAGCTGCATTAAAAGCGATGCTTGAATTTTAGATGTCTGACTGTGGATCAGCGTCGCTCCACCACGGAATGTCCTGGATTTCTTATCCTTCACATCATATCCGCAATATTCAAGCTCAGCGTACAGCCTGCGAACTTGCTTATAAGTCAAACCAGTCTCTAGGATAATTATCTTTGTGATATAACCCGCCAATGCCATGTGCCTTGCTTTTACCCAGCGAGATAACGAACCAGATGTAAAACATTCACTCATGATTATCTCCACACCAAAGATTGCTGAATCTTTTTTAATAAAATCGGCGTTGTATCGGCAAGAGCTGCTGATAAGAATTGATCGAGTACGCCAATATCAAATCTCAATGAAAATCTAATAACGACCCTATGCGATAACGACCTTAACTGGCTGTTTGAGGAGGCGGCGACTGAGGAAGCAAGACCAGAAGATACACCAAAAATTTGCATCGCCATGTCCAAGTTTCTACTAGCTAACTTATTAAGCAATAGCCAGTACGCTGCGTCAAAGTCGTCCACAACATTTTTAAGGCATATGACAGAATCGTAGCTACCGGCAAGAGTATCGATCACTTCCATTTGATCTGTTTCAAGTTTAAAGCTCAGAAGAACTCCACTCGCTAATTGTGAAAGATAACTGTCAGGAGTTGACGCCAATTTATTAACAAGATCTTCTGGAAGAGAAAAATGATTGCTAACCTGGGATGGCGCATTGGCTGATAAAAGCTTCAGTAGTGTCCACAGAGTCAAATCGAACTCATAAATATCTTGGTCTGGCTTCTCTTCACTCAATTGAACGGCAAACCTGTCAAAGCTACCAATAACATCACGTTCTAACGGCTCTAAGGCATACATCAGTAGTCCTCCTTACCTTTTTTTCTGCGGCCCAGATTGATTGAAACTAACGCGCTCCCTGCAATCAACGCTAGTAAGGTAAATCCATATTGGTCATCTCTCCACGACGAGATAACCAAGTGAGCAAGAAAGCTTAGAATAAACAATGTTCCGATTGCCTTAACGACTGTGTTTAATCGCTTTTCAGTTTCACGATCTAAATGCTTCATATCTTTCTCCATAACACACCTGATTTATTCACTGATTAACTTTGTCATCAATCATAAATACCATGACTTTTTGATAATGCAACGCCAAATACTGTGTTTTTTTACAGTATCATTTTATGGTGCTATGAAGATTTGCATTTCTGAACGATAATCTATAATCGGTTACATATTAATCAGGAGGCGTAAATGAAAAAGGCGCTATTCTCTTTGTTTTTCATCGTAAGTTTGTTCTATTCGTACAAACTTCTTGGCCTATGGTCGCTCATATTTTTTGTAGTCGGAGTTTCTCTGCTGGCATCTTTAAAGATTGGTAGAAGAGCCTATCTAATCAGTAATTCCGGGAGTAAAACGAACACATTATCTGGGCGAGATCTGTTTGCAGACGTCACATACAACCCTGCCACAGGATCTCCAATGGTAAGTGACGTAGATGTATCCGGAAGCTTCTATGGATTGAATAAAAACAAAGGCTCGTCAGGAGTATATAGTAAAAACAGTGTCTATTCGCGTGTGAGTGAGTGACAGGGCTTTACATATAACGTCAGCGGCTTTCATTTCAAACGTACATACTGTGTATAATGGTATGTACGTTTTTTATTTGCGCCGAGTCCTTCGGCGGTAACCATTCATCCATGAATTTTTGTTCAGTGTTTAATTGCACCTTGTGAGTGCGACTTGTTCCAACAAGTCGGGAGAGATAGGAGTTACGTCATTGGTTTAGCAGGACGGGGATAGTTATTTGCGGCAAGTACAGAGTTGTCGCCGCATCCATGCGGCTTTGACAGTTCAGTTGTTCACTCATTGATTCACCTTCTTGATTAGTTGCACTTAATTTACCACCACATTGCAACCGCTCCTTACCACGTGTTGCAAATTAATCGCACCACAACTTTCACGGAAAGTACCACTTCGTCGGGTCTCGGCTTTGTGCCAAAACCTGACATTAGTCGTACACGTGGACAAATACACAGTGTTATTTGTGTTAACCATAAGATAGGCACACTTTGAGCAGATCAACAGGCTCATTTATCTGTTGCTGAAGAAGGAAAAACACACTAATTTAGTTACTTAGCGCGGACCAACTTAAAAATAACAGGCCACAGAAAAGTAATAATGTGCCAGCACGCTTTGGGTCGCAGCTCGTAGTCGTCGTTTGTAATTATTTAATTTTTATCAATATGTTAACGTTGCTGTGTCATCTGGTTCAACCAGAGAAAGTGTGCTGGCACAATATACAACTGTTAGATGTTGTTTGCTCACAGATAATTTTTTACAACAAGACTGACATTTTCAAAAAATGTTCCTTAAAATTTGGCTCCTTCTTGACGCTTAGGGGTTAATTTTTATGAAAAATTGGATGTTCTTAACTATTGCAATATTTGGAGAAGTAGTTGCAACTACTGCACTAAAATCTACCAATGGGTTTACTAAACTAGGCCCGTCCCTTGTGGTTTTGGTTGGTTATGGAATTGCTTTCTACTTTCTTTCGCTATCTCTTAAATCAATCCCTGTAGGTATAGCGTATGCGGTTTGGGCAGGTTTGGGAATCGCTTTGGTGACTTTGATTGCATGGGGTGTTTATGGGCAGAAGTTGGACGCTTGGGGCTTTGTTGGTATCGGGTTTATTGTGAGCGGTGTGGCAATTCTTAACCTATTATCCAAGACTAGCGTTCATTGAGCAGTCAGGCATCTAACAATCGCAGGCACGGCGACGGCTTTTTCGTTTCGGCTGCGCCTCCACTACAAAGCCGCGCGTGCTGCGGGCGTTAAGTTGCAAGGAGGCATAAGTGAAAGATAAAGAAAAAATTGCAGTATTCATTGATGCTGATAATGCTCCAGCAAAAAAGATTGATAAAGTGCTATCTGAGCTTGCTCGCTATGGTGTGGTCAATATCAGAAAAGCTTATGGGAACTGGAAAAATCAAAACCTGAAAGCTTGGGAAGATGTGCTGCATGAGTTTGCTATTCAACCGATTCTGTTGCCGTGCCTTTCATTCGTTTGCGTGGTATACGAGCGTATTTTTCTTGTAAATAGGCTTCTCTGGTTTTTGTGCCTGAGCGACTACGCCAACCTTCGGGTGCTTTACCATCGACTTCGTTGTAAATTCGAACTATCGCTTTTTCAGGGTCATACGGATCTTCAAATACATCAGTCACCCACAGCATAATAGCTTCGCTTTCACGCAAACCGCCACCGTGCATCAAGAGCAGCATAAGCTTATCTCTCAGCGCAACTCGTGGATCTTTTGCTCCGCCAATACCATCTTTATAGAATGATTCCCAATGCTTATCTGGGAATGCTAAAGCATCGTCTTCGGCTTTCGTCAATGGAGTACGTCCCTTCATTGTGCGAGCTTTACGGATGGTTTTGTTAACGGTTTTATCTTCAATATGTCCAAGGAAGTCATTTTGGTTTTTTCGATACCAAGCAGCGTAATTAAGGCGTTGCTCATGAGGTGTGGCATCTCGCAAAGGGTTCATTGGCTCTGCGCCATGCTTGTTAGCCAGCCAATCAGTAAATGCCGTTAATCGATGAATATGTTTATTGACGTTATCAGTTGAGCTTGGCACCCAGTACAAGCCAGAGGGATCTAAACCATCTTCACCGATGGTGCCTGTGTAAAGACGCTTAGCAAAGGTTTGGAATAGCATTTTAGGATCTTCAAATAATCCTTTGTTGGCTTCCATGTAATCCAAGAGCAAAGAAGTGGCTTGTATAAAACCATTCATTAAAGCATTACTAGCACCATCAGCTTCCATCTTTAGCAAGTAATCGGTAACTGAACCAACTTCACCTTGTTCGGTGATCAAGATGGGGAGCTGACTTTTAATGCCAGTATTATCTTCTACGATAGTTGCTTTGACTTTAACCGATGACAAGGTTCATTCCTTTATACACATTAAACATACAATACACTATAATGCTAAAGTGTTTGTTATCAAATAAAAAGGCAGATTTCTCTGCCTTAATACACAATATACATAGTTCAAGGTACTATATATAACCTGAGAGCCTTTGTTTTTATTAATTATAGACTTAACGTTAACTGCCTATCTTTATATCTTAATAACGGATACCGTTGAGGCGACGAAAAAAAACCTATCAAAATGTGTTTATTAAGTTCCGGATGCTCTCTGATTACATTGTTCAACACCGAACCATCGACGATAAATTTTTTATTTCCACAGGAGATTGGCTTTTCGTTTAGCCATCTCCCTTCCCCCAGTAATATCATCACTTTAAGCTCTTTAATTGCGCGTCTATATTCAGCTCGTCTGCTCATTAACGGCCTCCTTTGGCTACGGACAAATACCTTGATACAGGCGCTAAATATCCGCCCGCTTGGTCTTTACCTGCCCCCGCAGAACTTTCAATAATCGCAGCCATTTTATCTGCCAATACGTTATCACCAACCTCTTCTCTGAGATTTTCTCTTAGTTCTCCAGAGCGCGATGAATCGCCGCCCATCAACGATGCAGCAAACAATTCTGCTCCTGCCTGACTATTCAAACCATAATCATATCTTGCAGTATCCATTGCTATCTGCCTGAATTCGTCACCATATTGCTGAACAAACTCAGCCGCCTTTCCAGCTCCAGCCTCGCTTGCACTTGCTAATGCAGAAGCAAAAAACATCCCTCTTTCTCTAACAGACATTCCCTGTGCTGCCTCTGAAAGATCTGACTTACCGGTTAACCATTCTTTACCGGCTTCAAATCCACTGATCCCCACACCAATGATGTCCCTACCCAGATTTGCAGCACCTACAGCCAGGAAGCCTCCAAGACCATACTCTTGCTTGACGTAATCGTCCCCTTTCTTTGTGTCCTCAATAAACTGATCTCGTTGTTCCGGAGTCATCTGGGCTAACTTAGACATCGATTGCCCAAAACTCTCTGCGAACCCTTCTTTGGCGGCTCCTGCGCCACCCACAACTTGCTGTACAAAACGACCTGCGCCCTCAGCACCTGCAAACAAAGCACTGGATGTTGACGGGGCCAAATCGGATGCCATGATCTGTGCTCTTAACGCAGGCAAGCGGTCATTAAGATATTCATTTCTGCTTGTCCCATAACTCTGCTCAAGTTGTTGGATACCCTTTTCATGAGCGTCACGAACAGAATTTTCAGATCCAATACTGCCTGATTCAGCTAAAAGCTTTTGTTCATTGCTCATTCTTTCCGGTGCCGAAAGTGCGCTCGAATTTTCAACCGGCGAGACATAGCGCGGAGCATCCTTTACCAACATTGCACTTTGACCTGGTTGATTAAAGTCAATACCACTGTTGCCACCAGTGGCCTTTGCTATTGCACTGGCTGCAATTGCTTGTTCAGATGGAGAGTTGGAATTGAGCATAGCAAACAACTGCCCTCCAACTATTGCCCTCTGGGAATCAATACCTAAATCTTGGTAATGCTGGGCTTTTCTTTGCGCAAAATCTCTTGTCTCTGGCGATGACTGTCTAACACCATCTGACAATGACTTACCGGCTGACCAGTTGTTCAGAACTTTGTCAGCTAACGCGCTAATATTATTGTTGCTAGTAGTCCCGATAGTTTGCTGAGCCTGAGATAACTCTTGGTAGGTTTGTTGCGAAGACAAAAGATCAGAACTGGATTGCATGAGCTGCTTTCTCTGCTCTTCACCTAAGCTCTGGGTAAAACGTTGACCTTTATCAGTAGACACTTGCCGTGCCAAATCACTCGTTAATGCTGAACTGTCATCTTTTGTAAAACCGAGTCCGCGAGATAAAGAGTCAATATCAGAACTAAGTTGCTGTCTACTATCCTGACTCTGCGATTGCGCAGATACATCTAAACTACCGTTCATAGATACCGGATTAGCGGCATTTACAGCGGCACCAACCGGTCCTGTAAAAGCAGCAGCAAGTTTTCCGGCATCCACTCCAGCGCTAGCACGCATAGCAATAGCTCCTGCCACAGCATCCGTGTGAGAAGCATTTATCCCACGATCAGTAACGTAGTTCTGCGCCGCGGACAAAATACTTTTAGCCTGAGTTGAATCAGACGCTCTCAACGTTTGTCCTAATGATTGTAGTTGTGAATAAGTCTGTTCTGAACCATGTCCAGAAAACACACTATTACTTAATTGGCTAGCGAAGCCTTTCTGAGCCTGTGCAGTAGCAGCAGAACTACTGCTAAGGGCATTACTTACGGTACTTCCTAAGTTAATACTATCAACTAATGACTCACCTCCAGAGGTCATTGTTCCAGCAATTCTGGATTGATTAAATTGTGGTTGTTGACTCAAAACAGAACCACGGTCCACTAAGTCTGGAGACATTAGTTTTTCATTGACTGTATCACTCGCCCCCACTCGTTGCGCGATACTATTGAAGGCATATACCGAGCCAGTTACTAACATCAACGATAAGACTGGCGTTGCTGCGGCCATCATTCCACCTATCCCTATCCAACGCTCAATTTCGGCCCCAGCATATGCAACACCTTCAAATGAGGATAAGTTCCCTGTGGTATATTTTGCGAGCGCCTGCTGCCCCATTATGTAAATGAATAGATTGATTACCGACATAATTGGCAACCAAAGTTGTACCCATATAAGCATTTGAAGATACTTACCAACCAATAGCAAACCTTTAGAACCAAGCACCATCACAAATGCGGCTATGGGCGTAATCGCATAGGCAAACCCCTCTACCAAGGTCATAAGAGGTTGAATCGATTTTACAAACAAAGACTGTTCGGCTGCATATTGCGTATTTCGCTGAGACTCAGCTTGAGTGAGCATGATTTGTGCGTACGGATCATTCATATCACTGTAGTACTGAGCAAAGCCACGCTGTACGATAGGTTGCAGAAAATTGGCTTTTATAAAATCACCTGCGGCCACATTCGTAACCTGCAGGCGATACAAAGCGTCAGATGTAGCATTCAAAGCATCAGTGGTAGACAGCAAATAGCCAAGAGCTTGTTGCGAAAGGCCAGAATTGAACGCAGTTTCAAAGGATTGGCTCAACTGAATCCAGCCATCTGTACAACTGGGATCTGTCGGGCCAGATGGAGACAGGAACAATCGGGTCCCATATATTTGTGAATCAAATCTGAGAGCTGTACGCCAATTCTCTGTGTTGATTTGATCCTCATTTGACTCACCTAATGAAAATTTAATTGCTGTGCATTCCGATATGTAGTTAGTCAGGCTTTTCTTCATATCAACAGCACCGCCTCCTAGGGAATCATTCCAGGCAGTCCATAGTGCTGACTCCATTTCGTGATTTCTGAGCTTTGATAATAACTCTAAAGAATCCATGAACTTTGATTCAGTCACACTCGCGACAGGGCTATATGCAACCTCAAAGAGTTTTGTGAGACCAAATCCAACGCTTGAGATTATAGAACCAGCGGCGGCTGGACCAACAGGTACGTTATCCACTACTCGCACTTGTCCGTTGTACGCGTCCTCAATAGTTACCGTAACGCCGGCTCCAAAGGAAATTGCATACACGAGCCAACAAGCAAAAACTTGATGTAAATCCCAGGATTTAGCTCCCTGGAATAACGACTGAAATGAGATGATAAGAGCGCCAATTAAAAGGCCAATACTTACCATGCGTTCAAAATCACCGGTGCCTGTAGCCATCGCCACAGCAATCATTATTTGCTCTAGAAATGCGGCATCACCGACGGAATAAATACTAAAATCCATTAGTTACTCCTTTTTCCCTGATGCTTGTGCCGCAAGTAAAAGCCGCTGCTTCTTTGTGACATCAAGTAAGCTGTTGTAATACCCCATCAGATCACTTAGCTTCCCGTGTCTCACAATTAATTGGTCATACTCTTGTCTGACAACAGCCCGAGAAGCATCAAGTACATCAACAGCTTTTTGTTGATAGGCATTATCACTGTTAGCTAACGCAATAGTTGTTGCCCGGTATATCTCCTCAATAAACCTGTAGGTTATATCTAGCGCTATGATGGTCTGTGCTTGCTGAGCAAACTGCTCTGCTGTATCACTGGAAACAGCAGCAAGATTTCGGAAAAGTGAGCCAAAGCTACTGGGGAGATTTGATACAAAAGCTATCTCGGCAGAACTTAAAGCCCCAACATTGTTTGCATATTTATAAATCAATCCAGGTGAAGAATCAGAACCAAGAAGTAAATCTGACATTTGATTGCCAATCCCCCTGAGCTGAACACTCTTCAGCTCAGAACCAGCAGAAATACAGTTAACCGTATCACTGTCACATGAATAAACTTTAACAGAGCCACCTGAAATGAGATCTCCAAGGGTAATTCGATTCCCTGGTAAGGTGACGATGGGATTAGTACTGTTGTTTTCTCCAGCAAGATTTGGATCATTAATTAAATCACCAATGACAACGGCACCAGTTATAGACATCATGGCTTCAAGCAGGCTGTTATCCCCGTACTGGAACCATGAACTTACACTATTCTTTTTGAGTTGCTTCCAGACAATATTACCTATCATCTCTTGGTAGGCCTGTGGCGAGTTGTCTTTCAGCGTCTTGATTGCCGTTTGTCCATCCGTTTCCTGCGTTGCAGAAAACATGTCTTCAAATAAACCTTTGGTCGATGCTTTTGTACGAGTATCGTTCTTTAGTTTCGTGTCAAAAGCACTTAGTGAATCGTTAACAATACCCTGAGCTAACTGACAAGAATTGCCTAAATGCTGGTTCAAAGCCTGAACTTTCTTCTGAAAGTTTTCTATCCATTTTGCACCATCAGGAAAAACATTATCCAGAGCTAGTTGAAAAGCATAGCCCTTTGCATTTGCTGCCACAGCTCGCATCAGTTGAACAATCTGATCTGCATTCACAAACGATAAAGAACCACCGAATAGATCAACGCCACCACACCCAGCTTTCCAGGATGGAGGGACAAAGCTAACTAGGTTTTCATCAAAAATACGCGCTTTGGTGGTCACACGCCCACCCGCAATAACTCCACGGCGTTGTGTCTCATGAATACCCGGTCTGGTTGTATTACTCATTTCGTTGAATAGTCTATCCATCTCGGACTGAAGCCCTTCAGCCGAGGCATGAGTGGCGACGACAGAGAAGATGATTAAACAAGAGGCAGATAGTGTTCTAATGTAAGGGGGAGAGACTCTCATACTGTTGCTCCAATAGGTTTCGTGTCACCCGAAAGCCTACCGAGCAAATGAGTACAAACCGAACTCCCAAACTGTCCAATTTGGGCAGTCCAAATAAAACTTTCACATGTGAAAGTTAATCATTGAATAATGTCGGTAACTTTGTCACGTCCGTACAAACTTATGATTTTTAAAAAGTTTTACTTAACCCTTGTTGCATTTTCACAAACCAATGGCACTCTATTTCTAAAAGAGGAGCTTTAAATGAAAATGAATATGTCAACTTCCGTAAGTTCAGCTACAGCCTTGTTCGCCGCCATTATGCTCGCAGGCTGTGCTACAACCCCAAAATCCTATAATCCAGAGATGTCCAGAGCGCTAAACTTGGCAAGAGCTGGGGGTATTTATGACCAAGATCTGAAAGACTCAGAAGATGGGCGGAACTCATACAAACAGTCTCTATTGATGAAAGCGCTAAATGTCACAAGCCTGGCCTCATCGCTTGATGCTCCATTAAGAGGATTGAACGGTCAGCAAACTCTCATGTTTAACACTGCAAGCATTCTTACATCACCGGATAACCCATCCGCTAGGCCAAGTTTGATGGCATGGATGCCTGCATCAATGGCTAAATCCTCAGAAGATGCTTATAGCAACTACATAAACCTAATTGATAATGCCGTTGCGGTAGCCGCGAAATCTATGAACCTGGATTTGACTAAAATAGTGGAAAGTACAGCGCCTAAGATTGATGGAAATCCCTTAATTATGTGGGCAGTAACGGCTCCACAATTTGGCTGTGATGGCTCAAACTGCGTAATTGCATACAACGTTACAATGCCTAATCCTTGGAAAACACCAGCCTTTGTGGGCAGTGGTAATATTGATAGCTTTAATCTGGCCGCTAATAACACGACCAAATATTCTCGATTGATTTTCTCCCAGGTCAGCGACGTGAAATCATTTCCAATGGACGATTTTTACAAAAGTACGAGCCGAGCGCTGCCGGAGTGGGCAGTTATGTATTTCCCGCCCAATAGTGTGTTCCAGGATGGCAAAGCTTTACCATATCCAGTTATCTATGAAAAAGGTCAGCAATTGCTATTTAGGAAGGCACAATGAGTCTGTGGCATGAAGAACTGGAACTGGCTTTGCTAAATCTGGAGGATTCAAAAGCCGGTTGTGATGTGATGACTTACGTGATCAGCCACATTCTAGCCAAATCAGACATTCCACATCAGTGCAGAGTAGGGTTTGTTGAAACAGTGCATAGCAAGACTCAAATCAATCCGCATTGCTGGATAGAGCTAAAGAATGGATGGGGTATAGATCTGACTTTACGCCGGTGGTTGGGTGACGAGGACCGATGGCCGCATGGAGTATTTAGGCTTTCAGACTATCCACAGGTTCAATTCTGGGGAACGCCCCTGTTTGCCCCGAAGCTAGACGATGAGGAAATTAACGCTATGTCCGATCATCTAATTAAGAGAGTAAAAATACCAGTCATAATTAATGATCAGAGCGGTTTTGACGATGTTTGTTGTACAGATACAAACTCCCGAACGTCACAATGGTAAAAAAAGCGAGCAAACTGAGCATTGCAATAGTAAAGGCATCCACGGAGCTGAACCTCTCTTTTAAAACGTTATATACTCAAAGTCTAACCAAACTAGCGAGATTTACCAGTGTCAAGAACACTAGAGCAACTCCTGGAGCAGGAGAAACCCGAAGTTGTGGCCGAGGCCAAACGCAAGGCATCAGAGATGCTCCGCCTCTTGGATGAGCAAGCAACGGCCAAGCTGGATAATGAAACCGATTCAGTAGATTCCTATCCCTAGAAGTAGCAAAGGACCAGACAAGCTGGCCCTTTGATTATTCCGGTCGAACTAAAGAAACTATTACAACATGCGCTGCATCGTAATCTCTAGCACCCGTTTAACTTATGGCCTCAGGGGCACAAAGCCGTTTAATTATCTACACCTTTAAAAATAAAGGTGCCCTCATGTTCAAGCTGCTTCAGCTCAGTAGAAAATGCCTCCTCAAGGTTCAGTTCTGCCTGAGCGGTACGTTTCTTACCGTTAAAATAAGCCCAGAATGAGTTGATAAAAAACTCCTTCTGCAATTTAGAAATCAGAGACTTAACGCCGTCCTGATAAATAATTGTCGGCTTTTGGGTCATCCTGTCGTTCCACTCAACATCAACTTTGATTAGCACTTCATCTATCAAGGATTTAACTTCATCAATCGCGCTCCATGCGTCCTTTTCATCAGCAGCACGATGCGCTGCGATAGGAAGAAGAAGGCCTTGAATGGTCTCTTCAGTTGACCAAGCTCCATCTGATAAAAAGTACTCTCTATTTTCAAAGTTAAGGTGTAAGTGATATGTCATGTTTAAATACTCCTTTGAAAGGTTTTTCAATATTACCAATCTAAGTGGCTCTGCAAAGACGCTGGATCTGCCCATTTTGGACAATCCCAGCGTTCTGGTAGAGTTTTTACCGAGGCGCATATCCCGATTCAGCAAGACTCTTCTGCAATGCAGATAAAGCCTCTCTCATCAGATACGCATCGTCGTCATCCACCGCATTGATCCGAACTTCGTTCCAGCCGATGCGCTTGACAAGTTGAGCCAAAGCCCAGGCATGGCGATCAGATAACTCAGTGGTGATTGTGGTTGTCTCTTCCATTTTTCCTCCATAAATAGCAGGAGGGGAAGCCCCCAGGGCTTCCCCTGAGGGTTTTGCGATTAATGGACCAAGAACGGTTCATCGCTATCACTTTCAGCAATCGTCAAATCGATAGTGAACGTAATTTCGACGCGGTCCACGGTCAGGTTGAACTCACGAGCATGTTCAACCAGATTGTTTCGAAACACGGTTTCCGCCTCGTCATGAGATAAGGCCTCCACCGTTTCAGCCACCAACTCGCCTTCTTGCCCGGTGTAATTGACCTCGCGGTAATACACGCGGCCACATACGTCGAATTGATGGATTTCTTTTTGAGTTTGTCCCAGCATTTTCATTCTCCAAGAGTTTAAACGCCGGGACTTAGCCCAACCGGGCAAAGTACCCGGCAGGGTGATTTAAGATAAAAAGGGCTATCGTTCTGAAAGGTCATTCACACCTTGGCCGACAAGAACTTCTTGTTGGAAGCAATTGCAGCTCGCTCAGCAACCAGTTCCCCTTCAAGCGGCGCGCATTCAATAGCATCGAAAACGCCGGATTGATTGCTACCGGAGGTAGCTCTCAACCATTCTCCGTTCAATGAACTGCTGACAGTAGCCAGCGGACTGACGACCCCTACGGGCCGCGTTTTTCTCAAGGACCGATATACCGCCATCGACGCCGCGTTTAATAGCTTGGCAACGATGGAAGCTCCGAAAGCAATGACGCCAACGGTAACAATCATGATCAAAACGAAAGTGGAAAAGTACATAAACACCTCCAATTAATTTGGAATTGAAGGGGCTACACCGCGTAACCGGTGAACCCCGGTTACGGGATAGGAAAGGAATTATTGGACGGTATTGAACCAATCTGCGATTGGTTCAAATTTGTCACCCCATTCCATGATTTTCACGAAGTCTTCTGAGTTATCAGCTCTCGCCAATCCGCAGTAAGTTTTCGTATGACGACCATCAAGACACCGCAATACGGTGATATGAAGTGGTTCGCCAGATTCAGTTCTAGCGGCTGTTACCCCACGCCGTTGATGAACATGCGCATCATTTAGTGGCAGAATCAGACCGTTAACTTCGATTTTTGACATACAACACCTCAAATTTCTTTGAGGGTTCTCCCTTAACCGGAGAACCCTCGGTTAAGGGAAGGATTTAAGTTTGCTGTTTGTTTTTGGCGACCAGCTATCGCGCTCACTCAGCCTGAGGCTGAAGTTGTGAACACTGTAACAGCCAAGGCGTCGGGGGATACTCGCTGGAACTGCCCTTTTTGGGCGCATAGGTCAATAATTGAGATGAAGGAACTTTGTTGAAGGGAGAAGTTGATGCGGCATCTGGCGAATATAGGGCTTCTGATTCTGCTTATCCTAGGTCTGGCTGTCGCTGCCTATAAGCTTGGTATGGCACTCGTGTTGTTGGTGATCTTGGGTATCTTTCGCCTGGCTCGGCTTCGGAAGAACGCCTTAGCGGGCAGTAATGAGAGCAGTTCTCGATTTCACAGTTGCATTTTTTGATGCCATGGTAAACTGGCGGTAAAGAGCAAGGGGGTTGGTATGAAACATGTGGCCAATGTTCTTCTGCTGGGAGTGGTACTTCTCGGGATAGCTATGATGACTGATACGCCTTGGGGGCTTGGTGTTGCGTTAGCTCCCTTTGTCGTTTGGGGCGGAAGATTCCTGTTACTGGTTCATCGGAGTATCTGGGCATCAATAGTGTTCTGGGCGGGTGTGGCCTATTTCAGTTGGCAAGCCGCTCTTGTTGTCCTGCTTAGTTTTCTCGCGGTGCAAATGGTTAAAGTTGTACGCCAAGAGGGTGTACGAGGACGGAAACATCGTCGGAAAAAAGATGATCTCCACCTTTATCTCGACTCTCGTTCGACAGGTGGTTTAGGTATTGGACCGATGGGGGATGGAGGATTCCAGGACTCCTATGACTATGACCAGAGGCGTCACATCGGCACGAGTGACGATTAACCCGGCGCTCAACCATCCTTTGGCCGGGGAGGATCGCCAGCGCGACCAAGCAATTCCCACAGGAGTCGGAACGCATAGAAGTGATCACGCAATGTCGTCGCACTCAGCCTCTGGTGCCTGGCGTAGTATCTGTGGATATGGGCTCTTCCGACCTGGGATGGGGATTTAACGCCTTTCTCATTGGCCGCAATGTCCTCCAGGATCGCTATCAGGCGTTTCACCATCGCCCGCCTTGCGGTCTTTCCGCCGTGGCGGACATATACATGTGATCTTTCTCTAACCCATTTTTCCATTGGTTCCTCCTGATGTTGCTTACCCCAAATAGGAGTTTGTTACGTCGATGCGCCCGTGGCCCAGCTCTCGCGCAACCTCCGACCGGATCTCCTGGTCCAGCATCCTGGCGTGGGCCACGGATACTCCAAGTTCCTTGGCAAGGTATTCATGGTGGGCGCGGCCATGCTTTATTCCGGCTTTTACCGGGCATTCCGCGCCCAGCAGGTCCCGGTATCGAGTTTGAGCGTAGTGGTGCCGTTCGCCGTGGAAGTTCACCGGATGGCGGCCAATCTCCCGATAGGCTTCTTGCCGGAACTCGCGATAATTCTGCTCGGTAGGGATCATGCTGCGACCATCCTGCATGGCGGCGGCCCGCTGGAGCGCACTAACTTGGGCATCGTTGGTGATGGGAACGGTGCGCGCCCGCCCCCCCTTGGTGCCATCCTTTATGCTCACGGAGCCGATTTTCTCGGCCTCTCTTAGTGCCCTGGCAGCATCCAGCTTGGCCGATTCCTCGAACCGCAGACCAAAATTACGCTGTAGTTCCAGCAAAGCCCCAAGGCGCTCGGAGGCTGCCCCCATAGCGGCATTATGGGCCGCTTCCGAAACACTCCGGTCACCAGTGGCGATACCTGAGCGCTTTGGAAGTCCACCCTCGGAGACGGGGTCTACACGTACCTGTCGGTCGCCTCTCGCAATCTCCATCACCCGATTCACTGCGCTCAGGTAGTTCTGCGCCGTGGATGGCGCGATTTCTCCCCGCTCATAGCGATCATTAAGGTGCGCCGCATAAGCGACCAAATGAGCCTTTTCTATATCCCGCATGTCCTTAATGCCCTGTTCGGACTTAATCCAAGCGCTAAAAACGCTCCATCGGTCGTGGATCGTGGCTATGGACTGGAAACTCTTCATACCTTCCTTCAGTGCATTCAGGCCTGCCTTGCCCATATCGCGACTTCGGAGACCAAAATTCCGGGAGCCCGGATTAGTCCGCTCTGAGCGCATCGTGTGCTCCTTATGATCTTGTTAATCAACGTGTTGCTGGCCCGTCCGTACTCGGTGGTAAGTGAAACGCAGTTTTTTATTAGCTCTGCATGCTAAGGCCAACGCTGGGGATCTCGCCCAGGCACAGGGCAGATAAACCGATGCCCACGGTCATTTCATACGAGCGGTACTGCTATGGAGCGAACTACTCATTCCACTGGCTGGTCTGTTCCGACGGAACAAACTGCCAGCAGATCCGGCTGGTACTGTCGTGTCATTCTCTGGAAAGGAAGCGCGAAGCGCGCCAACCGCCGAAGGCGGTATTGTTCGCGCACATTCGTGCGCGGGGCGAAAGCCTTGAGCCGTTGAGGCACAAGGCTTCCGTCGGGGGCTATACCCCCGTCTCTGTTTACGCCTACGGCGACAGAGACGGGGTGGAGCATCGAGCAAGTTGGGTATTCCAACACTCGTCCTGATGTTGAGGGTGGTCCTCTTTGGTTTGGCTGCTCGGAATCGAGTACCAAGGACACGACATTGCTTTGAGCAAAATCGCGGTATGGAAGCCTGTTAACTTGTGCAATACACAAGCACAGGCCGCAGCATAACGCTGCAAGCATAATGATGATAAACATCTGATTTTCCTCCGGGAAGATTGTTATAGACGGAGGAATGCCCATAGGGGGCAGTCCCCCTGAGGGTTAAGAAATGAAGGCAATCGCCTTAGTTTTGCAGAATGCTGTTTGAAGGCCAGCTACCAAAAACACTTTATATATTAATCAAACAGATAGAGGCGTCAAGTACATCATAAAGTTGCTTTTGGGTTGCTTTTCAGTGCTTGTCTTTAGGGTGAGGTTTGTTCGTTGGGCTCGAATTTAACTCAACGGTCGCTTTTAGGTGGCTTTTCGGTAATGCTTAGAGCGATGACCAAATATTTAGCATCAATAGATTGCTTTTCGATGGGGTTTTAGTAGGTATATCAGATGTCAGTAAACTTTGAATTAGATGAATTGGAAAGTAGAGCAAAAATAATTGTTGAAGATTTCAGCGGTATTTTTTCTCCATACGACGCCTTTTATATACATTCGATAATTTATTCAGCTAGCCGATGTTTGGAAGCTTTTGAACACTACGAATTTGCAAAGGAAAAACAGGCTGATTCAGATTACTCAATTAGTTTGGTGCAAGAGGCAATAGGGCATGCGGCGGCTTTATCTCGATACTTCTGGCCGGTTTGGTATCCGGGCAAGCTAAACAAAACCCATCCCTATCAAGCAGCTCTGAGAAAAAAACGAGGCGAAAAGTTAATATCTGCTTTTGGTATGGAAGAAGACTCACCTATTCATAACAGGGATCTGCGGAACGCCTGGGAACATTTTGATGAAAACTTAGACGACTACCTTCTGAAAAATGATGCTGGACATTTTTTTCCTGACTCAGCAATTGGCAATCATACTCTTGCTGACGAACCGGCCTATCACTTGTTTAAACTTCTGGACCCAGAAGCAGAATGCCTTGTCCTAATGGGGAAAAAGTACTTTTTTGGTCCAATAAAATCTGAGGTCGCAAGAATTTATGATAGGGCCAATTACCTACAGCAAAATGGATATAACTTGAGACCGTTATAGACCCCTGAGCTATAGAGCAATCATAAAGCTGGCTTACCAAACCAGCTTTATGATTATTATGTCCTATAAAAGCTCTGACAAGATTATAGAACTGCCATCTCTTAGCTCAATTAAATTATCTGGTTCAGAACAAAACCACGCATAAGTTCCCCACGCGAGTTCTGACATTGCTTTTTTGAATGGAGCGGCTGAACGATCTTGAAATGCAGTTACAAAAGCAAGATTCTGGGCAGAGAAGCCAGCTTCAATAGCTATTTCAGTTAGCTTCTGTTTACGCATAGAGTTAATTGGACCATCTGAAGCAACAATTTCAATAAAAACAAATAACATGTCACTACCGTCAGTCTTGGTCCCAAGATCAACTAAAATAACGTCAGGTAACGTTTTTGAAGGGTCAATTTTGAGCTTTAACCTACTCGCAAGATCAATACCAACCTTTTCCCCTGACTGAGACAACCATAATACGGCTGGCGTCTTTAAAAACTTCCGAGCGAATTGTTCGATCACCGCCTTACCTATTACGCCTGACGGACCAGACTCAAGCATTACTAACCCAGAATTAGGTAATGTCGCGGTTATCTGATCTGATGCTGCGGCAGTGGCATGCGCACCAAGTAATCGAATTCGACTTAAAGCGGCAGCATTAAGGTGAGAGTTCTGCCAGCTACGAATTAAAGCCTCTAAATCATCCCCAATTAAATCTACATTGAACAGAGCTGCAAATGCTTTTGACATTGCGTATTTAGGAAGAGGAGTTGTCACAGGCAAACCAGTGCGTTCAATAACGGCACCAAGGGCTATAAACCCATATCGAATAGTTTCGTCTCTGACAGGTTCTCGGGAATTTGGAGCATACCAGGTCGTAACAGGTCTATCTTTCTTACTAGATAGCGCCTGTTTAACCCAAGACTGACGCTCCTCGTCCGTCAAGAGAGCAGCCTGAACATCAGACATGTCGGTTACTTGGCTTGGCCTAATCCAACGATCAGCACCCTCGACAGCTCCTGCGTAGAACATAACATAGAGAGTTCTTGCAGCCATTTCTCGGATGACATAATTACGATTTTCTGTCCCTTCAGGGAATATTAGAGGTAAGCGTTCAGCAATCACCTCCAGACTTGGTACATGTGGCCAGCTCAAGTTTGCTCTCTCCATACAATCCTGCTATACACTTCTCGATGGAGAGTCTATCAGAACCTGCTGCAATGATCTTCTCCAGCTTTTTCATGTCGTCCAAGCTCGGTAAAGGCACAGCCATAAGCTCATAAGCAGAAACAGCTACACTACCGCTTATGCAACGGTATATACGGTCAAAGACCTGAGAATTAAGTAATCCGTTAATAGTTTCTACGCTCAACTCCCGTATAAGTGTATCTGCGTAAACGATATTTAAATGATTTTCTACAACGACACCACCATATCGATCAATAAAGTCTTGTGGTATGACAGCACCGAGAACTCTTCGATTTTGTTCTTTAGATGTGGTTCGCTGTACCAAAACACATGAATCAGTAGTTACAAGATGTCGCTGGTTTTTTTCAATTTGAATATAAGGGACATGGTTTCTCTTCACCGAAGAGAATTTAAAGCCATTTGAAGTTACCGATTCAGCCCAAACAAGAGGTAGTGCCCCTTTTGTTTTTTCAGTACGTAACTGGCTTTTATGTCTATTCCAAACAAGTTTCCCAGTCGAAACAACGTAGCCCAGATCAGGGAGACGGGTCTTCATCTTCTTGAGTCGATTTAACAATGCAGCGTCTTCAGCTACTCTAGGGATTAGCCACGGACCATCGCCTTTAATAATTGATACCTTTCCAATAGGCTCTACTCTTGCTTCGTTAAGCCCCTCGGGTACTAACAATGAAACCTTTGCCGGTGTTTTTCTTGCTGACTTTTTGAATGTTGCAAGAAGAGTTTCTTGTAAAACATCGTCAAAAACACCCTCTCTATTTGATATAAAATCAAAAGCTCGTGGCGCAGATTCATCAATTAACAGCTCACGTAATGCCTTGAAATATTGCCCCCCCAAAAATGATGTAGGTGTTAAGTAAGCTATTACCCCTTCAGGCTTGGCGAGTCTTAAAGCGAGGTCGGTGAAAAGACCATATAAATTGGCATGACCAAACAGTGAGCGGCTAAACTTCTCTCTAACTTCTGTATCAAGAGAAACTTTACCGTATGGAGGATTGCCTATTACCAGATCAAAATCTACAGGTGACTGGTACGTTAGAGCATCACAAATACTGATAACGCTTTTTGCAAGACGCCTTCTGGCAATAATGCAATGTTCTATTAATACACACTCTAATAAGACATGCGTCATCCAGGCAGCAAATGGATCTATCTCAACCCCTTTGAGCCTCTTGCCTATCTGCGCAAGCTTCCATTCACTTGAAGCATGTTTGGAACGTTGGAGCATTCGCATAGCGACTGGCGCAAGGAAAGCACCTCCGCCGCATGCAGGATCAATTACCGACGCGGTACTGAAATCAACGCCTGCTTCTTCAGCCAAATCAAGAAGCCTAGATACCAAAGGTGGCGGAGTGTAATAAGCTCCTAAATCAGATCGATAAGCAGTAGGCAACATGGCTGTGTATATTGATCCGATAAGATAGCCCGCATCAATATCAGGGAATTGTGCGATCACTTTACCGGTGTTTTTGGCAACATCCTCTGCATCGAGAGTAATTTCGGCCAATTCTGAATCAGTTGGGATTGAAAAAATTTTAAGCTTGCTATTGTGCCTAGCGTTAATTTCGTCCCAATAAGATTTTATTAAAGCTGCGCAATAAGACCTGGCGATTTTAAGTCGATACTGGTCATCTATGACAGAGTTAGCATAACCACGAGCCATACCTTTGCAGGCCTCATAACGAACAAGAGGCTCCGCTGACTCACTTAAAAGATCCTGAAAGTGGAAAGCGTTCATATACTTGCCCCCTCACGGTCAGGTTTTATGACCCCGACACTGTTATAAATTGTTGTTCTAGATACACCAAATCGTTTAGCCACATCGGAAACGGGTATGCTTGGATCTTTTAGTAATACCTTAATCTCTCGAATATCCTTTGGTGCGAGCTTCGGCTTTCTGCCACCTTTACGTCCCCGAGCCCTAGCAGCATCAAGTCCAGCTCTAGTCCGCTCACTAATTAAATTACGCTCAAACTCAGCTAAAGCTGCAAATACATGAAAAATCAACTTTCCAGAAGCACTATTGGTTTCAATCTGCTCTTGTAAGCTCAGGAATCCAACTCCCCGTTCATCAATCAAATTAGTCACGACTTTAACCAAATCACCCAGGCTGCGACCGAGTCTATCGAGCCTCCAAACAACTAACGTATCACCTGGCCTAAGAGCCTTTAGACAGTTATCTAGTTCTGGCCGGGCAGTACTTTTACCGCTGGCTTTGTCCTCATAAATGATTTCACAACCGGCAGCAACCAACGCATCCCGCTGGAGATGCAGGTTCTGGTCATCAGTTGATACTCTGGCATAGCCGATTCTTTGATTCATGTACGTTTTATTTACATAGTTTTTTATACGAGTATTTTAACAGATTATTGATTAAAAAACCAATCCATAGGTAAGTTTTCTAACTGTTCAATAAACGGTGGTTTTCTGGACAAAAAAAAGTCCGCATCCAATTTGGGTTGCGGACTTTTTGCACTTAATTATTGATAGATTAGATGGGTATCGTTGAGGTGAAAATCAAAAGCTGCGTATTCTGATTTATCTGAACACCTATTCTGGTGATTGTGAACACCAATCTTTTCCCGCGTTGGGCTCAGCTCCTTTTTAGCTCAGGTGTTCATTTTCAGTCAATTCACTTCTGTCTTTTCGCATCGATTCTCCCTTTAATTTCAATCGGTGGGCGTTGTGCATCAGTCGGTCCAGGATGGCATCGGCTAGCGTGTTATCTCCAATCGCCTGATACCATTCTTCTGTTGGCAACTGACTGACCATGATGGTCGATGCGTGTTGGTGCCGGTCGTCCATGATTTCCATCAGATCGTTACGCTGCGCTGCTTTAAGTGGCTCCAGCCCCCAGTCGTCCAGGATGAGAACGTCATATTTGGCAATGTGTTTCAGTGCTTTGCTGTAGCTGCCGTCTGCTTTCTGTTGATTTAGCTCCAGCAGTAAACGCGATAACCGGTAGTACTTTGCACTGTGGCCTTTTAGGATGGCACTGTGAGCTAAGGCGCACGCCAAATAGGTTTTACCGCTGCCACAGGGGCCTGTGATCAGGATGTTTTGTTGTTTGTTCACCCAGCCACTGCTGAGCAAACCACTCATTACCGATTGGCTGAGTCCTCGCGGGTGCTCGTAGTTGATGTCACGGGCATTGGCCTGCACTTTGAGTGTAGCGCTGGTCAGTAACCGTTGCTGTTTGCGGTTATCCCGGCTTTGGTGCTCGTAGTCTATCAGCAATTGCAGCCGCTCTTCGAACGACAGCGCCTGATAGGTGCCGGGCTGTTCCAGTTGCTGCAGCAAGGCCTGCGCCATACCTGTCAGTTTCAGTTGTCGTAATAAAGTGATGTTGTGCTGGTTCATAACGGTCTCTCTTAATGGAAGCTTTGAGGGCCACGGATGTTTTCATGGTGCTGGGGTAATGCAGGCAATTTCTCATCTTCGGTGACGACGGTATCCAGATTGCTGCACAGGATGGCTTTGATATTTTTCAGGCGATTGAGTTGATGGGTGTTAGCAATCGCACAGGCCTGATTTAACCGCTCTGGTGGATATTGACGAGTCAGATTGAGTAATCCAAGACAAACCCGGTAGCCTTGTTGTTCATGCGTTTTACTGTCCAGTACCCGAACCACCCAGTCGAGGGTATCCTGGCCAATGTCTTTGGCCCAGTTCATCAACCGGCCACGGGACCACTGGTGGTGTTTTTCATGCCGGGTGGGCATATGCTCTGCCTGGGTACTCATGCCACGCCGGTTTACCCGCGGATGACTGGCAACCCGTTTATTCTGGAAGTACAGCGTGATAAGGCGGTCAGTGGCGTGCAGTTCTAACTTTTCGCCCACCAGATGATGGGGGGCGGAGTACAGATGTTCACCATACTGCACGTGGTAATCGATATTCAGCTTGACCTGTTTAATCTCAGTGTACTGATAGGCTTCACGCGGTAAGTTGCCAAGTGCCGGTTTATCCAGCTGTTCAAACCATTCCCGGCGGTTACCGCTAAATTGTTTAAAGGGTCGCTCATTCACCTCCTGCAGCAGTGCGTTGATGCAGTGATTCAGTTCTGCCAGCGAGAAGAAGGTGTGATGGCGCAACCGGGCTAAAATCCAGCGTTCAATTACCTGTACGCCCACTTCCGCTTTGGCTTTATCCTGAGGTTTGTAGGGTCTGGCGGGCATAATGGCGCAGCCGTAATGATGAGCCAGTTGCTGGTAGGCCGGATTGAGGTCCGGGTCATAGCGGCATGCTTTACTGACGCCACTTTTGAGGTTATCCGGCACAATTAATCGGGGCACACCGCCGAAGAAGCTGAAGGCTCTGGCGTGACTGCCCAGCCAATCGGGTAAAGTTTGACTTAACGTGGCTTCCGCATAGGTGTAATTGGAGGCACCAAGGACAGCGACAAACACCTGGGCAAACCGGATTTCACCTGTACTGCCACAGACGACAGGCACGGTCTGTCCCGCGTAATCGACAAACAGGGTTTCTCCTGCCACATGATGCTGACGCATCGAACGGCGCTGTTTTTTCTGCCATTGCTGGTACAAATGGCAATACTGCGGATAGCTGTAACTGCGGTTGGGGTACTGCTGGGTATATTCCTCCCACAGCAGATGTTTAGTGACACCCGCTTTACGCAGCTCTTTGTGCACAGCGCACCAATCGGGTAATTCTAACCGTGTGGAGACTTGAGTATCGGCCTGAGGATAAAACCGCCGGGCCAGTTCACTGTCGTCCAGTGTGCATATCAAGGGCCAGGTGATGCCGTTTTGCTCGGCCGCCGTGGCCACTTTTTGGATAGCGCCGATACTGACGCGCAGGCTATCGCGGATTTGTCGGATGGACAGGCCTGCATAGAGGCGAAGTCTTAGGATTTCACGAAGTTTACGCATTGAAGTTCTCTGTCTTGGCATAACCATATCCATCTGAAAATGGACAGGTTATCAGTGACAACAATCAACGCGGGAAAAGCATTCTGGAGTAAATGAACACTGATTCTGGAAATAGACCCAAAGTGTTCACTTTGCGCCAGAATGGGTGTTCACACAAAACCAGAACAGGTGTTCATTTTAAATCAGAATCGGTGTTCACTTTGGGGCAGAATACGCACAAAAGCATTAAGAGTATGGGTAAAACCCACCATGTTCAGCGATATCCTGAATAATCAAACTGGATATCTCGCTGCCACTAGATGCTAACTCTCGAAGGTACGGTATAGCCTCAACACCTTTATCGACGGCCAAAATGAACGCTGCTGATTCTCTTAGTTCCATACTGTCGCAGCCATTCCTGATTATTCTGATTAGATACTGTGATGCACTACCTACACAGTTAATTACAGCTTCGACCGATTGCCCGATAGCTCCCCTCTGTATTCCGTTGTCATCGATCATGGACAGTAACTTACGTATGTCACCTTCATCAAACGAATTAAACAAGTCAGCGGCATAACATCTAATCTCTGACTTTATATCTTCGCCACTGTATGAAATATCGCCATGCCAAGGGATATGGGCTAGAAGATAAATGAGTAATCTAGGAATTTTGGCAATACTTCTTATTTTGAAAGCTCTAACCAACTCATCCCAGGTTTGGTATGTATTAGGAAATCGCCTAAATAACGTTGTTAAACCAAGCCAAGCCTCGTCATCATTACTGCTTCTAACAAGTCTTAAACTGTCTTCCAGAGAAATATTTGGCCCTCTCCCAGTAACCAAGGGCTTAAAGTAAGAAATGAACTTCTCTTCATCAAAGTGATTGGCACGACTCAAATCGAAACTAATGGAGCTAGCGTGAACGTTACTCTTCAGAAATTTCTTAATATCTGTCCAATAAGCCGTGTCGAGAGATGGTATGTAAACAACAGCAAAAAGGGGGACCTTATAATTTGTCCAGTAATCCCTATGAGTTCCTATCCTAAATGAACAGGAGTTTTTAGAACTATCATAGTAAGAGTCACCAGACTTGATCTGCAAAGCAAAAAGGTGGTTTTCTGGCTGACCATTTGAGTTTATCAACTCGCAAATCGCATCTATCCCAAGATCATTTTCCTGCTCAATCTTTTGAAACAAGCAGCCAACTCCCTCGATAACTCCTCTTACGTAGTTAATACCTTTCTTAGAAGTTACTAACGATTTTGCATAGGTTGGCATATTGGTTCCTCAATACCTTGAACACTGACGCAGAACGCATTTTTTAATATAATATGTTCTGGCAGTACAAAGTAACCGTACTTAGGTGAATAACCGAAATTACCCCAAATGCACGCCAATTTAATTATAAATAATTGATAATTAATGTTTTTTCACTTTCTGTATCGGGAAGTAAAATAGTAAAACGCATCAAACCAAATCAAAACAACATTATGATTTTAAAATAATTTTGTTTTATTGGGTGGGAAGTGATTTGAAGGGTTTTGTCGATTCTTGCTCCGTATGTGCTCCGAAGATAAATTCTGGAGCACATGCGGCGCACAAGATGAGAAAAACCTATGAAAATCAATATACAAAAGCGAGAACCAGATAAGAATGACCTGCGCCCCGTCAGGCTTGTGTACTATTCGGCTCAAAGACCTCGGAAGACGGTTCAAGAGCTCAAAAGCGCTCTTACGAACCGCTGAATCTATTCCTCTACAACAAGCCAAAAAACGCAGTTGAGCGCGATCACAATAACACCACGCAGCAGAAAGGACACAGCGCACTTACCTCAAAGACCCTTACCAAGGCAGAATGCCGTTACGATGTGCTACGAAGAGCATTTCTGTTTTCCTGCACTATGGATGGGACTACGGGTCTACGCTGGTCAGACATACATAAACTGATATGGAGTGAAATTGAACTGTTTGCTCAAGGGCACTACCGAATCATCTTTTCCCAGATAAAGCTCAAAAACTCGGGCAATGGCCTGCAATATCTCGACTTACCGGATTCTGCTGTGCGACTGCTCAACTTGGAGAACAGAGGGAAACCGACAGAACGGGTTTTTAAGGGCTTACGTTACGACAACTACAGCAACGTCGCGCTAGTGCAGTGGGCTATACGTGCCGGGGTCACCAAACATGTGACTTTTCATACTGGCCGCCACACCTTTGCTGTAAACCAACTTGCCCGTGGTCTGAACATCTATCCCCTTTCCAGATTGCTTGGCCACAGCGAACTCAGAACGACAGAAATCTACGCAAGTATTCTGTAAACCTGCCGCACAGAGGCCATGCGGACCTTTCCGGATATCTTTGATGAACAATTAGACTAAGATCTTTTTCACAGCTAAAAGAATAGGTGTTGAAGAAGAATAATAAAGATCGACACAAAGTGACTACTGTAACGATGTCGATTCATATTCCAGTAATTAGCTCAGTTCTCTTAGAAGTCGGGAGTGCTATCTTTGCACGATACTTGTGAATTGCTTATTTCGTCCTGAGCAGCTTTCCTGTATTGGGCCGGGGCAACAGACATCACGCGTTTGAATGCGTTGCTGAATGCACTGTCAGAAGTATAACCAGCCGAGGCTGCGGCCTCGGAAATTGAGGCACCCGCCCGAAGCTCACGTCTTGCAAGATACATCCTCCATTGTGTCAGATAAGTAAGCGGAGGAACGCCAATCATCTTGCGAAATCGAACTGCGAGAGATGTTCTCGACATCCCAGCCTTTTTTGCCAGTTCTTCAAGCCCCCAGTTCCTTGAGGGCTCACTATGAATGCTACTAAGCACAATGACTAACCGTTGATCACCGAAGCCTTTAAGCCAGCCTTCGTCGCTATCCGGTGCGTGTGCCAAATAGGCCCGTATGGTCTGAGTGAATAACAGCTGTGCCAATCCTGATATAGCAGTCAATCGACCTGGTCGTGCGCTTTTCATTTCAATCACAAGTTGCCCAAGCAACCATGCAATAGGTTTTGCTTCATCACTCACACCCCGCACATGTATAAGCGGCGGCAGGCCATTGGAGAGTAGTATCTGTCGTTCTGCATCAATCTGGATCATACCGCCAAGCATGGTAAAGTCGCTTCCCTCTCCAAGCCGATATTGGTCATTGCCGTCTTGGACAACAGATGTACTGGTTGCCTCAGGAACAAGTTCTGCGGTACTGGCCAGTGTCAATGTCCGTGTTCCATTCGTGATCAATACATCACCTGCATCTACTCGGGCTGGCTCGGACATCCCATCAATGGAATACCAGCAACTCCCTTCGGTTACAGCACAAAACTTAATTGCATCCAGATTCGTGAAACGACGCGCCCATGTGCCGCCAGCTATTAACTGCCCGGAAAGCTGACAGTGAGCCTGAAGGAAGTCCAGAAGATCTGAAAGAGGGTCTGACTGAACGTTTGAACTATCACGCATAAAAAATGAACTTATGAATATTCTTAGTGCATATTCACAAGTCTATCATGCAATAACTCACTCGTCTCGGAGAGACAGCATGCCTCTTAATCACTTCGTAACACTCGGTCGTTCTGGTTTGCGCGTCAGCCCGTATTGCCTGGGCACTATGACTTTTGGTGAAGATTTCGGTTGGGGTGCAAGCCCAGAAGAATCGTTTGCCATGCTTGATGAATATCGTAATCGGGGTGGTAACTTTATCGATACCGCCAACATTTATACCGCTGGTCACGCCGAACAAATCATCGGTGATTATCTCACTCGAAACAGAGTCAGACGTGATGGCATCGTGCTCAGTACCAAGTTCTATTGCAATCTTTTCCCCGGTGATCCAAATGGCGGTGGTGCTGGGCGTAAAGCACTCATTCAACAATGTGAAGCTTCGTTAAGCAGGCTTCAGAGTGATTACATTGATATCTACTGGCTACATAACTGGGATCGCACAGCACCAATTGAAGAAACATTACGAGGTCTTGATGATCTGGTTACCGCAGGCAAGATCCGTTACGTCGGTTTCTCGGACATTCCAGCTTGGAAAACTGCCGAGGCACAGACGATTGCAAAATTCCGGGGCTGGGCACCAATCATTGCCCTGCAACTCGAATATTCATTGTTGGAGCGGACGAGTGAAGGTGAATTGTTCCCGCTGGCGCAAGAGATGGGAATGGGGATTATGCCTTGGTCGCCACTTAAGAGTGGTTTCTTAAGTGGTAAGTTCAGACGAGGTGGTACAAAGCAGGTTGATACTAAGCGAACCAATATGGTCGGGGTTCCGGCAGAAGCCGACTATGACATCATTGAAACGGTAGTGGATGTTGCATCGGAGATAGGCGTCAGTCCAGCATCTGTCGCGTTGGCCTGGGTACGTTTGCAGACTGGTGTGACCTCGACACTTATTGGTGCAAGGCGACTTGATCAGCTCAAAGCTAATCTTGATTCTCTTGATGTAACGCTATCCTCCGAGCAGATCAGCAGGTTAACTGGAGTTTCCAAACCGAGGCTGAATTTCCCTGCTGAAAATAATGAAACTTTGGCGCCAATGCTTGCTTTTCCTGGTACGACAGTTGATGGACGAACTGTACTAACGCCAGACCGGCTCTCTGAATGATGGGGGACATATGAGAGAGCATCATATTGCTGTAAATGGTGTATTGCTGCACGTTGTTGAATGTGGTGAGGGACCCGCGGTGCTGTTCTGTCATGGATTTCCTGACACATGGCGTAGCTGGCGTCAGCAAATGAACGCTGTCGCCCATGCAGGCTATAGGGCTATCGCATTAGACATGAGAGGGTATGGTGAGAGTGGTGGCCCAGACGAAGCGTCAGCATATACAGCATTGAATATCGTAGGTGATCTTGTCGCCATTCTTAATGACATGAATTGCGAGACAGCGATATTGGTTGGCCATGATTTTGGGGCTGTGGCAGCTTGGACAGCCGCACTTATCCGACCTGATCGATTTCGAGCAGTTTTTGGCTTGAGTGTGCCGCCATTTGATTTTGATGGTGGGAATTTTCTATCTGACTTACGGGAAAAAGGACAGCACGATTTCTACATGTTTCGACAAATGAGTCCTGCCGCAGACAATGAATGGGTTGATGCCAAAAATACGATCCCGGCGGCTTTCTATTGGACGTCAGCAGAGGCTCCAAAAGAAGAACGCTGGCATCCTATGGATATCAACCGAGGACTGCTTAGACCCGCGCCGATAAAGCGACCAAGATTTGTTGAACCTACCGATTTCGCCTTGATGATCGACCAATTTGAACAGAATGGATTTCATCGTCCGCTGAACTACTACCGTGCATTGGAATCCTCTCTCGACATGATGTCGGCCTTTGCTGGATGCAGAATTCAGGTCCCCTCTTTTTTTATGATTGGCGCAGCAGATGGACTGAATAAGCTGCACCCTGTAACGACAGAAATACTACAGCACGTCCTTACTGATTTACGCGAATTTATTGTGTTGCCAGACGTAGGGCACTGGCCTCAGCTTGAGGCACCCGAGCAAACAAACAGCGCATTAATCGGCTTTTTGGATGCAATTCACTGATGAACTCATTTTTAAATCAGCTTTTATGAGGAATAGGAGGGATAACAATGAATACACCTCAGGAACCCATTGGTTCAGGTTATAGTCGGGCTTCCACAACTGTTGACATCATCAAGGGTGTTAACTTGGTTGGAAAGGTCGCTATTGTCACCGGAGGCTACTCAGGCCTCGGGCTTGAAACAGCTCGTACACTCGCCTCCGCTGGTGCCAGAGTTATCGTGCCTGCTCGTAATGTCGAGCGTGCGCGTAAAGCCATCAACGACGTTGGTGGCGGCATGGAAGTCCAGCCAATGGATCTTACTAATCCTGACTCTATCGATAATTTTGCACGAGACTTTGTAGAGACAGGTCTGCCGCTTCATCTACTCATAAACAATGCAGGGATAATGGCACTGCCTGAACTGACGCGAGACACACAAGGTAATGAGCTTCAGTTTTCTACTAACCATCTCGGCCATTTCCGGTTAACCCTTCGGCTCTGGCCAGCATTAAAGCGAGCAGGTGGTGCCCGAGTGGTATCAGTTTCATCGGCTGGACACCGATTCTCGCCTGTCGTTTTTGACGACATTAATTTTGTTCACCGTGACTACGATGCTTTCAAAGCCTATGGTCAGTCGAAGACGGCCAACATACTCTTTGCGGTAGGTCTTGACTGGCGAGGTAAGGATTATGACATCCGTGCCTTTGCACTTCATCCGGGGGGAATTGCGGGAACAAATCTCGGTACTCATGTTGGGGTTGAAATGCTGAAGAAGACCGGGTTTATCGATGCGAACGGCAGACCTGTTGTTGATCTGGCCCGTGATCTGAAGTCTATATCACAGGGAGCAGCGACTCATGTCTGGTGTGCAGTCAGTCCGCAACTCAAAGGTCAGGGAGGGGTATTCTGTGCTGACGCTGATATCACATCTGTATTGCCTGACAGTGACTCTCCCAATCTGGCTACTGAAGATCGAACCAATCGAGGCACAGGCGTCCAAGCCTATGCGATTGATCCAAATGCCGCTGATAAGCTTTGGCGTAAAAGCGAAGAACTCACTGGTGTATCTATCCCGTGCTAGCCAAGTTGTGATGGCATAGTGCTTGTCACTTGCCATCATCGTTTATCAAAGGAGATCGTCATATGAAAACCCGTCGTCTTGGTACTTCATCGCTTGCTGTCTCGGAACTTGATACAGGAGAGATTGACCATCCTGAACCAACATGGTTAGGTGCACCATCCACGATAGCAATGCAGCACTGACGGCTCTCAACTGGAAAGTCTTGTGGGCCTGACTGGCGGCAAACAAAGCGAGAATAGTTCTTCAGGTGATTAGCGACGATGTTATAGCTTTCGGACTCACCATCTTTAATGTAGAGCGGGGTCTTCCAGAGATAAGGGGGCGTAATGTTGTAAGCAATCACACATTGACCAATACCGCATCCATGCTCAACACTTTCAGCAGACCAAAGAATCATGGGATGACCATCAATTTCTGGTGCATCAAATGAAGTTGGACTGGCGAGTTCAAGTGATGGAATCGACATGCCTTTGCTATAGGTGCGGACACTATCTTCGGAATCTCTCAGAACCATATCATAGATGCTACCGGCTCGCGCCAAATTCAAAGCCCGAGATTCATATTGAGCCTAATGACGGGGTCCTGTTGCACAACCAGACAAGGACACATAAAGCGATGATAATGCCCTGTAATATCAGTATGTTCCCGGATTCGACGACGAACATTATCAACTTGAAGGATAGAGCTAGCACTATATAGATTATTTAACATAGTTACTCAATGTAGCCTTTACTACCTTGAATCAGACGCAGAGAAATGATTAGGCATACTACCTTATTATAATTTAATGGTGCCTTAAACCTGCCTAATCGGCCAAGAAAGCACAAATATTGTTCCTCCACGGCCAGACGGCTGGCAGACGACATGACCACCATGAGCTTCAATAACCGCCTTAACGACGGCAAGACCAAGCCCACTGCCACCACTTTTTCGCGAGCGGGAAGGATCTACTCGGCGAAACGCCTCAAATACGTAGTTTGCTGCTTCATCAGGAATGCCGGGGCCTTCATCTTCAACCGTTAGATAACAACTTGAGCCAGAACTATAAAGACACACAGTCAAAGTTCCAGGATCAGCGTGCTGGCGGGCATTTTCTAAAAGCGCCATTAAAGCCTGACGTATGCGAATAGGATCACAACAAACATACAATGTCTTATCGAGCTCCTGTTTTAGCACGAGTCCTCTGGCGTCTAACGCTGCCAGGAAAGTTTCCATTACCGCACAAAGTTCCTCGGCTAAACAAACCTCAACTCGTTGTAACTCTAAGTGACCACTGTCATTGAGGCTCAGTACTCGCAAATCTTCGATTAGGCGATTAAGACCTTCGACCTGCCGTAGCAGCCCCTCAAAAAGCTCGCTGCTGGGGCTAAAAACACCTTCCGCCAAGCCCTGTAACCGACCTCGTAGAATAGTTACAGGGGTACGGAGTTCATGAGCAATTGCCGCATTCCAAAACTCCCGCTCACGGGTTATATATTCCAGACGCTCGGCCATCGCATTAAAATCACGCACCAGTTGCGCTGTCTCCCCTATCGCATTGGTGTCCATTCGCGCTCGAGCGTTGAGCTTTCCCTGGGCAACTTCGCGCAGGCTATGCGCCACTAAGTTCAAAGGAGTAAGGATTCGCCGTGACAGACGAATGGCAACAAATAGCGCCATCCCCAATGCGGCAACAATAGTGCAAACTATCCAGATCAGCTCCACCCGTGAGGGCATCCAGGTTTCGGATATACTGCCTGGCAGGTAGGCAACCGCGATGGCATAGAATACGTAGGATCCGAAAACCGACAAGAAAATAATACCTAACGTCATTATCGCTAAGGATTGTATGATTTGTCTGCGTAACCCCAGTACTTGCTTCATATATCACCACCAAAGCGATAGCCAACCCCCCAAACACTAAGCGGTACGCCTTGAATATCAAAGGATTCAAGTTTTTTACGCAGTTTACTGATATGACTATCAACGGTACGTTCTTGGGTATCCCCTTCAGGCAAACAATTAACCAACAACTCCTCACGGCTGAAAACACGCTTAGGCGCACGCATCAGACAAGCTAACAGTTTAAATTCAGTGAGTGTCAGATCGAGTATTTGCTGCTGATCTTTCAAGTTCACGCTGGCCTCGTGACTGTCTAAGTCTATTTGGAACTGGCCAACGCGCAGTACTTGAGTACTGCCAAGTGTGTTAGTCCGAGCTCGTCGCAGTACCGCCTGTACCCTAGCAACCACTTCCGCTGGATTGAATGGTTTAACCACATAGTCGTCTGCACCGAGCCGTAATCCCATCAATTTATCTATATCCTGATCAAGCGCGGTGAGCATTATCACTGGCGTATCACCTCGGGAACGAATTTCATTCAGTACATTCCACCCATCCAGATTCGGCATTTGCACATCAAGCAACAACAGATCTGGCTTAACTTTTTGGTGCATGGATAATGCTTGAATGCCATCCATAGCGAGTTGGGTACGCAGCCCACTTCGCTGTAAATAGGCGATAAGGATCTCGGCAATCTCAGCTTCATCCTCAACAACCAACACCAGAGCCGAAGTCATCGGGCTTAGGCGTGTACTAAAATTGGACATGAAAAGCTCCAGCGCTAAAATTGTTGAACATTATCACTCCCTCCATACATTCTCCACAAAGCCTCAAATAATTCGCAATAGCGACTCGTCATAATTCAGCATCAGTTCTTCAGCGTTTGATAAAACGCCTTGAGGAAGAGCGCTGTATATTGAGGAGTGTAAAGATGTTCATCAAACAACGGCACTTAAGCTTTGTGTTAACCGTAGTAATTGCCGTGGTCGGATTGGCAGGTTGTGATTCAACGGAGCAGGATGAAGATATATCAGCTCCAATTCAGGTGTCAGTGATGACACTGGAAAACCAAGAACTGTTGGTGACTGAAGATCTACCTGGTCGCGTAGCGGCTGTTCGTAGTGCTGAGATCCGTGCACAAATTAGCGGAATAGTTCAAAGTCGTCTATTCGAACAGGGAACGGAGGTAAAATCTGGCACGGTTCTGTTCCAAATAAATCCTGCTCCATTTAAAGCTGATGTTGATATTGCTGTGGCTGCTTTACAACGTACAGAAGCCGTATTAGCTCGCGCGCGTCAGGAAGCCGATCGTTTGGCCTCTTTAATACAGACCAAGGCTGTTAGCCCACAAATGTATGACAATGCTGTCTCCCAGCGTGATGAGGCGGCTGCCGATGTTGCCCAAGCCAAAGCTATGCTGGCTCGGCGCAAGTTAGATCTTCAATTCGCCAGCATTGAGGCACCGATCTCTGGACGTATTGATCAAGCCTTAGTGAGCGAAGGCGCATTGGTCTCACCGACTGATACTAACCCTATGGCGAGGATCCAACAAATCAATCAAGTGTATGTCGACGTTCGTCTACCTGCATCAATGTTAGATACTATGCGTCAGCATACAAGCTCAGGAGTCCAGGAACTAGCAGTGGAGATCCTAAACAGCAGCGGTGAGCCTCTTGGCATACAGGGGCGTATCTTATTTTCCGGCGTTGAGGTAGATGCAGGTACCGGCGATGTGCTGCTGCGTGTACTGGTAGATAATCCGCAACATCGCCTGTTACCCGGTCTTTTTGTAAAAGCTCGGATCCCGCGAGTTTTCTATCATTCCACACTGAGAGTGCCTCAGCAAGCCATCACCCACAAGGCTGGCCAAACTCAAGTATGGGTACTTGATAAGGAAAACAAAGTACAGCCCATGGCAATTAAGGTCGATGAGCTAGTGGCAAACCGTTATCGAGTGGTATCCGGGTTAAGCGCCGGACAACAGATAGTCATTGAAGGCATCGAGCGTCTGAGTCCTGCTGTGCAAGTCATTGCCAGACCTTGGCAACCCACTGTAAATCATCAGCAGTTTAGTGCCGACATACACTAAACTGGAGAAGTCACCATGCCCCAGTTTTTTATAAACCGCCCAGTATTTGCTTGGGTGATCGCCCTATTTATCGTGCTCATTGGCATTATATCCATTCCGCAATTACCGATCTCTCGCTACCCTTCTGTCGCCCCCGTATCGGTAACCATTTACGCCGCTTATCCAGGAGCTACACCACAGACGCTCAACGACTCAGTAATAAGCCTAGTCGAGCGCGAACTGTCGGGAGTAAAGAACCTACTGTACTTCGAGTCATCTGTAGACAGTTCGGGGAGTGCACAAATCACTGCCACTTTCAAACCGGGCACTGATGCGGAATTAGCCCAAGTTGACGTACAAAATCGTATTAAATCTGTCGAACCGCGCTTACCTCAGGTGGTACGGCAGAGTGGTTTGCAGGTTGAGTCGGCCGCCTCTAGCTTTCTAATGATGGTCGGTATGACTTCGCCTAATGGTCTATTCGACGAAGTGGCGTTAAATGATTACTTGGCACGCAATATTGTCGAGGAGTTGCGCCGAATTGACGGTGTAGGGCGCGTACAATTATTTGGTGCAGAGCAGGCCATGCGCATCTGGGTCGATCCTAATAAACTCACCGCTTATGGCCTGACAATGAATGATCTTGCTGTGGCTATTGAACAGCAGAATGCACAAATTGCCCCAGGACGACTTGGTGATGAGCCTGCCTTACCTGGTCAACGCGTAACTGTTCCCTTGACGGTGCAAGGACAACTGAAAACACCTGAAGAGTTCGCTGCTATCGCGCTACGCGCCAGTGCCGATGGCGCAAAATTAGTGTTGGGTGATGTCGCTCGGGTCGAGTTGGGAGCTCAGTCCTATGGTTTTTCCAACCGAGAGAATGGTGTAGCAGCAACCAGTGCCGCTATCCAGCTCTCGCCTGGTGCCAACGCCGTACGCACCGCCTCAGCAGTACGAGAGCGTTTGGCCGAACTGGCACCAAGTATGCCCGTTGGCATGAGCTACTCGGTGCCATTCGATACAGCCCCTTTCGTTAAAGTGTCTATAGAGAAGGTGATTTACACTCTGTTTGAAGCCATGATACTGGTGTTTATAGTCATGTTCCTGTTCCTGCAAAACCTGCGCTATACACTGATCCCGACTATCGTTGCCCCCATAGCATTGCTCGGTACTTTTGCGGTGATGTTGCTGGCTGGCTTCTCTATCAACTCTTTGACCATGTTTGGCATGGTACTGGCTATTGGTATTATTGTTGACGACGCCATTGTAGTGGTGGAAAACGTCGAACGACTGATGGCCACCAGAGGGTTGTCACCGAAGGAGGCGACCAAACTGGCGATGAAAGAAATTACTGGCGCAGTGATCGGTATAACCCTAGTGCTAACTGCGGTATTTCTTCCTATGGCCTTCGGCACTGGCTCGGTGGGGGTGATATACCAACAATTTACGTTGTCGATGGCGGTATCGATCCTATTTTCAGCCTTTCTAGCCCTAACCTTAACGCCAGCCCTGTGCGCCACGCTGTTGCGTCCAGTCAATACCAGTCACCACCACAAAAGCGGCTTTTTCGGTGCTTTCAACCGCGCCTTCGAACGCCTCACGGTACGTTACAGCGCGCGGGTGGTATACCTGATCGAGCGTAGCGGGCGGATGATGGCGGCATTTGCTGTACTCTGCATAATACTGGTCATCGCTGTTAGGGAATTACCATCGTCCTTCTTACCCGAAGAAGATCAAGGCTATTTCATGACCTCCATCCAATTACCGACGGGTGCAACGAGCGAACGTACGCTGGCGGTGGTCAAAGCCTATGAAGCGCACGTCGCATCACGCCCAGCACTGGATGCCAACATGGTAGTACTGGGCTTCAGCTTTGCGGGTTCTGGTCCAAACTCCGCCATGGCTTTCACTATGCTCAAAGACTGGGATAAGCGTAATGGTGCCACAGCGGCCGAAGAAGCCGCGCTGGTGCAGCAGGCTATGGCAAAAAATGTCGAAGGAACCGTGATGACTATGATGCCTCCGGCCATTGACGAGCTCGGCACCTCTTCCGGTTTCACTCTGTTTCTACAGGATCGAGCCAACCGCGGCGAAGCAGCGCTGTTGGCGGCACAAGCACAGTTGCTGGCACTAGCCGCTCAGAGCAAGGTGGTTAGCGATGTCTACCAGGATGGCCTCCCCCCCGGTGAGAGCATTAACCTAGAGATTGATCGGTCAAAAGCCGAAGCTATGGGTCTGTCTTTTTCTGCGGTAAGTAGTACGCTTTCGGCAGCCATGGGATCATTGTATGTCAATGATTTCCCTAATGCTGGACGTATGCAGCAAGTCATTCTACAGGCTGAGGCATCTGCACGGATGCAACTTGACGATGTACTCGGCCTACGAGTGCGCAATGCCAGCGGAGGCATGGTACCACTACGTGAAGTCGTGACGCCGAAATGGAGTGAATCGCCGCAACAGATGATGCGCTTCCAAGGCTTTCCGGCCGTGCGTATTTCTGGAGGTGCCGCGCAAGGCGTTTCCAGCGGTACGGCAATGGCCGAGATGGAACGCCTAGTGACGCAGTTACCACAAGGTTTTGCGATAGCCTGGACTGGCGCATCATTGCAGGAGCGCCAGTCAGCGGCGCAAGCACCACTGCTGATGTTGCTGTCCTCCCTAGTGGTATTTTTAGTGCTCGCGGCACTTTACGAAAGCTGGTCAATCCCTTTATCGGTGATGCTGGTGGTACCGCTGGGGCTACTCGGTGCAGTAGCGGCTGTTATGCTGCGTGGCATGCCCAACGATGTGTTCTTTAAGGTGGGGATGATTACTATCATTGGCTTATCAGCAAAAAACGCCATCCTTATCGTCGAGTTCGCCCGCCAGTTACACACCGAGGGGCGCACACTGATCGACGCCGCAGTGACCGCTGCGCGCTTGCGTCTGCGTCCGATCCTGATGACCTCGCTAGCGTTCACCCTTGGAGTAGTACCGCTGATGCTCGCCAGCGGTGCTAGCGCGGAAGTTCAGCATGCCATCGGTACCGGAGTTTTCGGCGGTATGCTCAGCGGTACTTTGCTGGCAATTTTCTTCGTACCGACCTTTTTCGTCTTTGTCATCGGTACTCAGGAGCGCTTAGGTATTTGGCTAGGATGGCGTAATAATTCCAAAACCGCCAAAGGATAAACACCAATACCCGTATACGGAGTTAAGACTCCTACAATTCCCACTAAACAATAGTAAGCTAGCCCTAACAACGGCTAGCTTACTATTAGCCTGTAATGTCGCAACCAAGTAAGAACAAATACTTTTATAAGTAATAGGTTAATTTAAAATAACAAGTTTCAAGTTTATTAATAAAAATTCGATTTTTTACTTCCCACTTTCCTAGGTGTCCCACTTCTAAAATGCTGAAAATCCCCGCGCTGTGTATACAGCACGGGGATTAGCTAATAAATAACATACAGTTACTCTCGAGTGACACCCGGTTACAGCATCGTTATTTTACACACTCAAACCAGCCTCGGATCTTGGACGGCTCTCCCAATGCAGTACCAGACTCAACGCTGCTGGCAGCATCGTCAGCGTGATCATGGTAGCCGCCATCAGACCGCCGATAATGGCATACGCCATCGGCCCCCAGAATACCTGCCGCGCAATAGGCAACATCCCCAATATCGCGGCCAGTGCCGTCAACAGGATAGGCCTAGCTCGGTGCGTTGCCGCCTTCATAATGGCGCCCGAGATATCCTCGCCTTTTTCCAGATTAATATCGACTTCGGCGATGAGGATCACCGCATTTCGAATAATCATACCGACCAGTGCAATAATGCCCAACATAGCCACAAAGCCCAAAGGAGTTGCCGTTGGCAGCATCGCCACCACAATACCTATCAACCCGAAGGGTGCCATTACCAGCGCCAGCAGCATCCTAGAAAAACGCCGCAACTGTATCATCAACAGTGTTAACATCACGATCAGGGTCACGGGTAGAACTTCATAAATTGAGATATTACCTTTAGTCGATTCCACCACCGCTCCTTCCTCTGTTACGTCGTAACCAAACGGTAACTGTTGCCGAAACTGCTTAATTTTTGATAACAACTCTGCAGATACCTGAGCTGTCGTCACCCCAGCTGCAATATCTGTCTGTACTGTAATAAACGGTTCTAACTGGCGCCGCCAGACAATGGGGTCAGTAATAGCATATTCCACCTTTGCCAGCTGTCTGAGTGGCACCACTAGATCCTTGCCCAGTGATATTTGCAGATTTTCAATCGCTTCAATGTCTCGCTGTTCACTTACCCCACCTTTCACCACAATACTGATGGGATGTATTCCCTCGCGTAAGGATGAAATTGTCTGGCCAGAAAACAGTGTGGCCAGTTGTTCGGAAATCTGCTGACGGCTGAGACCAACAGCCCGTGCCGCTGTTTGATCAACCACCACTCGCAGCAGCCGTTGCGGTTCTCCCGATGTCAGGTTGATATCGCGCGTACTGGGATGAGTCGCAACCACATTTGCTAATTGTTGGGCATACTGACGTACTTGCTCCAGTTGTGGGCCACTGACCCGATAACGCAGCGGCCAACCCACTGGTGGGCCGAGTTCTAGCGGTGACACCCGCGTGACCCACTGGCTGAAATCCCGCTGCATCATCGCCTGTAACTGCTGACGCAATGCCTCCCGCTGCCTGATATTTTTAGCCACCACCACCAACTGCGCGATATTTTCCTGACTCAACAGAATATCCATCGGCAGATAGAAACGCACCGCACCAGAGCCGACATAGCTGGAAAAGTGATCAACGTTAGGGTTATCAATCAATTGTCTCTCAAATTTTTTCACTTCCTCCAATGTCTGAGCTTGCGCGGTATTGGCTGGGAGTCTCAGGCTAACCAGCAGTTCTGGACGATCTGATGACGGGAAAAATTCTGAATGTAGTTGGGTCGACAATACTCCAGCAATCAATAATAAAACTGTAGATAATCCAATAGTTTGCCAACGATGTTGCAGAACGCTCACAAGTAGCCGTTGATAAAAGCTACTGAGTTTGCCCGTTTCATGGTGCCCTTGGAGCGACTTTGGTAACAACCATACCCCAAGAAGCGGTGAAAAAAGAACCGCTACAATCCACGAGCAGGCCAGCGAGATCACCACTACAATGAAGAGCGAATAGCAATATTCCCCGGCGCTGGAAGCCGCAAAACCAACCGGTATAAACCCTGCCATAGTTACCAATGTGCCTGTCAGCATGGGGAAAGCCGTATTCTGATAGGCCCATGCCGCTGCTTGACGCCGCGGCCATCCAGCTTCCAGTTTTGCTACCATCGCTTCAATGGTGATCATAGCATCGTCCACCAGCAACCCCAGTGAGATAATCAAGGCTCCGAGTGAGATACGTTGTAAGCCAATGCCAGCAAGAGTCATTCCCGTGAAAGTCATTGCGAGGACGATAGGAATAGAAACCGCCACGACCAGTCCGGCTCTAGTTCCCAACGAAATAAAAGAAACAGCCAGTACAATCACTATAGCTTCCACCAACACATGGACAAAACCACTAACAGCCTTTTTAACTACTGCGGGTTGATCAGCAATCTTGGTTACTTCTATGCCATAAGGCAGATTTGCCTCAATACTATCCATTGCTGTCTGCAGTTTCTGACCGAATTGCAACATGTTGCCTTCCGGTGACATAGAGATAGCTAGGCCGATAGCCGCTTTGCCATTCACCCTAAACTGCGCCGCTGGTGGTTGCTCCGTTTGGCTATATATCGTGGCGATATCTTGCAGAGGTATAAACTGATCATTAATTCGTAGCATCACATGACGAAGACTATCGATCGACTGATAAGCTCCACTCACCTTTACAGCAATCTGTTCGTCCCCTGTACGAATAATCCCAGCGGGGGTCACGGTATTCTGTGCTTGGATACTCTGGATCACTTGTTGCAAATTAAAACCAAACCCAGCCAACTTTTTGGAGGATATGGCCAACACCACTTGCTGTTCTTCGGCTCCCAGCACCTCAATCTTGCTGACATTCGGTACCCTCATTAACGCCGAACGGACATCGTCAACCTGGCTGCGCAGTTCTTTGGAGCTGAAGCCATCTGCAGTAAAGGCATAAATTGTCCCGTAAGTATCAGCAAATTCATCGTTAACAAAAGGTCCCAATGTTCCACTGGGTAGATATGGGGATAAGTCATCCATCTTCTTGCGGATGAGATACCAGATATGATCAACTTGCTCCGGCGGCGTATCGTCCTTCAGATTGACAAAAACCACCGATTCGCCAGTCCGGGTATAACTTTGAAGGTAATCTAGATGTGGCAGTTCCTGTAATTTTTTTTCAATCTTATCTGTTAATAATTGCGTTGTTTCTCCCACAGTTGCTCCAGGCCAGCGAGCAGAAACAACCGCAGTTTTGATAGTAAATACTGGATCTTCATTACGAGGAAGTCGTTGAAAACTCAAAATACCCAACACTACGGCCACGAGCATAAAGAAGGAAACCATCTGTTGGTTTTCCAGTGCCCAGGCCGACAAGTTAAATCGTTTATCAGATGAATTCGAACTCATCACAACGCTCCCTGCATCAAGCGCACTTTCAGACCTGGGCGCAATTTATCCACTCCGGCTATTACCACGTGGTCCCCGAGTGTTAGTCCTGAAGAAACATAAATAGCGTCATCACTATAACGTGCAATCTGAATCGCCTGTAACCGCAACTCTCCCGTTAAAAGGTTAACGATATAGACGGCAGGCTGTTGTTCCTGGCGGGTCAACGCTTGTTTTGGGATAACCACCTGTTTAACCGGAGCTAGAAAAAGCTGTCCTCGAACGATAGCGCCCAGTTTCATTTGTGAAGGCGGATTAACCAGTGTCACCCGCACTCGGTAGGTACGGGTATAGGGATCAGCTTGAGGTGTCACATCTCGGAATTTTGCAGCGGCATGTACGCTCTGATCCGACAGTAAAGATACCGTAATTTTTGGATCTTCAAGTTTTGTCTGCAGTACCTGTTCCGGGACTTCAAAGACAGCATCCAGGCGACCATTGTAGGCCAGACTGAAGATCTGTTGACCAGCATTGACCACCTGCCCTGCATTGGCATTGGTTTCACTAATCACGCCATCCAGTGGCGCCCGCAGTTGGGTAAACTGTAGGTTATCCTGAGCATCGCTCATTGCGGCCTGGGCATGATCGAGACGGGATTTAGCCGTTTGCCAGTCAGAAAGTGACTGATCGTAATAAGACTGGGAAATAGCACCATCGGGCAGCAGGTTTTTCATACGCTCAAGGTTGCGCTTGGCCAGTGTTTCAGCGGATTTGGCACTTTCCAGTTCCGCCTTGGCCTGTTTCAGAGCATTGCTAGCATTGCTGGGGTCCAACGTTGCCAAAATATCGCCCTGATGCACGCTTGTGCCCACGTCAACCCGCCGCTCAAGCACTCGCCCGGCAATTCTGAAACCCAGCGAAGTTTGTTGATAGGCTTCGATATCGCCGACCTGAGTGATTTTCGGGGTGGTTTCAACAGCTTTCACCACGACCGTTTTCACTGGCCGAATAGGCTGCAGCGCAGCACTCTGGCCGGCATCATCGCAACCACCCAACGCGGCCAGCAACAACCCGACCCCAAGCCAGCGAAGGCTCATACCACAAGTGTTAATTAACTTATTGTAATTGTTTATTAAACAGCTCTGGCACGGGGTTATTAACATCATGCTGATGTTCCCTAAATGATTTCAACTTAAGGAACATCCTATTCAGCAACATCCAGAACGATTAAAGGAAATATCAATATTTCATCAAGACAGTAAAAATATTAACAATTACTGACGGGCAACACCTTCGGCAAATTGATTTCAAAACACATACCGCCCTGTGATGACAGGGACGCTAGAATCTCGCCACCATGAGCCTGACAGATGGCTTGAGCAATCGATAACCCCAGACCACTACCTCCCGATTGGCGATTACGGGAGACTTCTTCTCGACTGAAAGGTTCAAATATTTCATCAAGATACGCTGGATCAACCCCTGGACCATGATCGACAAACTGAAGCAAGATATGCACGGGGTCATCGATGACAGTAATGTTCAACACCCCACCGTCAGCAGCATAACGCACCGCATTATCCATCAAAATTAGGCAAATCTGCCCAATGCGCTCAGGATCAACGTTCCCCCACACTTCCGCGGGGGAGGTGAATTTAAAAACCATTGCTTTAGTGGCGGCGTAAGGAGATAGCCAATCAATACGTTCGCGGATCAATTGACTAAGATTAATATGTTGCCGCAATACCGTCAGTTGGCCCGCATTGGCTAATGACAATAAATGCAGATCGTTAATCAATACGTTCAGACTGGATAACTGACGCATGACTTGTTGCAGATGTTCCGCTGAGGGTTCAAACACACCATCGAGGATCCCCTGCAAACGCCCCATCGCGGCAGTAATTGGAGAACGCAATTCATGAGCCATTGCCACATTTGAGGTACGCAGTTTTTGTTCGTACTGTTCCAGCCTATGGGTCATCTGGTTAAAGTCATAAACCAATCCAGCCAATTCAGAGGGGATCCGGTCGATTTGCGGACATTGCACAGTAAAATTTCCCTGAGCCACTGTCCTTGCGGTCCTGGCAAGGGATATAAACTGCCGAGCCAAAGGCTTAATGCCATACAAACCAAGCCAGACAATAATTGGAATAGCCACTAATATCAGACTCAGCAAGATCAACCAGTCTACGGTAGCAACCGAAGTATTGATAAACGTATGCCCATAATACTGTTCAACCAACCGAACATAGCGATCCCAATTAGCTTCTGGATTTTGCTGTAATAGTGAAAACTCTTGACGTACCGTTTCCGGCATCTGCTGGTAAACCCAAAAATTCCACAGAGCAAACCGTAACCACATGCAAAAAGCAATCAACACAATAGTGCCAATTGCCAATGACAGAATGCGGGCAGAAATCCACCCCCAAAGCGACAGCTTTCCCTCATGAGTAAGTTTCATGCACAAAACCGATAACCGACTGAACGGACAGTTTGCAAAACATCTGAAATCCCGGCTTTTTCAAGTTTTCTTCGCAGATTATAGATATGAGTATCCACCACCCGCTCCAGTGCATCACTTTCAGGCAAACAAGATTCTATCAACTGCGACCGAGTAAAAGCCCGGGTCGGATATTCCAGCATCACAGCTAATAAATTGAATTCAGTGAGAGTCAGCTCGAGTGAATTCTGTTCGCCAGTAGGTGTTGAAACCCAAGAGTGCATTGCAACTATATCTACATGTAGATTCTGATAAGTTAACAACACCTGTTGGCGTGCTCGCGGGTGGACACGTCGCAACACCGCCTGAACCCTGGCCACCACTTCGCCTGGATGGTATGGCTTAACAACATAATCATCGGCACCATACCTCAATGCACCTATTTTATCTGGGTCATCGCCCATTGCGCTCACCATGATAATAGGTGTATCACTATCGCGCCGAATCGCCAGCAACACCTCAGTGCCATTCACCAGCGGTAACATCACATCTAATAGCACAAGATGCGGCCGCCACTGCCGATACAACGTGAGTCCCTGCTGTCCATCACCAGCAATCGCGACATCAAAACCATCGCGTTTCATATAAGCCTCCAGCACATTAGCTGCATCAAAGTCATCTTCGATGATCAAAATTCGTTGGCTCATATTTTTTATATCTTCAAAACCCATTGATAAAACTTCAATCACCATCAGATAAAGCACAACTGCTCAACAGTTAATAGCTAAACCAACTGCGGGTTCTATTGGCAAAAGCAACCAAAGATAACATCACTGGCACTTCAACCAATACGCCAACAACCGTTGCCAACGCAGCACCAGAGTGCAATCCAAACAGTGAAATCGCCACAGCAACCGCTAATTCAAAAAAATTAGAAGTGCCAATCATACAAGCCGGAGCGGCCACATTATGAGGTAATCGCAGTTGTCTAGCCGCCCAATAAGCAAGTGCAAAAATACCGTAACTTTGGATGAGCAAGGGAATGGCTATCATCAGGATGACTAGCGGCTGCTGGATAATGGTCTGTGCTTGAAACCCAAATAATAGTGCCACCGTTAGAAGCAACCCGATGACAGACCAAGGTTTAAGCTTACTTACAAAATGGTTTAACGCCTGCGTATCCGCATGATGCTGTAATCGGTAACGAGTGATAGCGCCCGCAAGCAGCGGCAAAACCACATATAATACAACCGATAACAGCAAGGTCTGCCAAGGGACATGTATTTCACTGATCCCCAATAAAAAAGCGGCTATCGGTGCGAAAGCAAAAACCATAATGATATCGTTTACCGATACTTGTACTAGCGTGTAGTTTGGATCGCCTTTAGTTAACTGACTCCACACAAATACCATCGCAGTACAAGGCGCGACACCTAATAAGATCATGCCCGCTATGTATTCACTAGCGGACTGGGGAGAAACCCAAGCAGCAAACACTACTCTGAAAAATAACCACCCCAAAAACGCCATGGTAAATGGCTTGATAAGCCAATTGATAACGAGTGTAAGCAGTAAACCCTTAGGCTTTTTACCCACATCTTTAATGGCTGAAAAATCTATCTGGATCATCATGGGGTAAATCATCAGCCAGATGAGAATTGCTACCACCAAATTGACGTGTGCATATTCAATCGCAGCCACACTAGCGAAAATATCGGGCAGCAAACAACCAAAACTAACACCTACTACAATTGCTAAAGCGACCCAAACTGACAGATATTTTTCAAAAAATCCCATGGAAAAATCCTAACGTATCCATTACTAATATCCATAAAAACAGCATTATAGTGTCACTAGTAGTGCCGTTGATATATGAGTTTTACTATGATCCCATAAATAGTATTGAACGATACATGTCTTCATCCAAGCATTACTTGCTTTTAGCCCTGCGCCATCTTGGATTACCATGCCCACAATATTTTCCTAAGTTTTAGTAAGGATATGACATGGCAAGTGTAGAAATTCTGGTGGGTACCACTTTAGGTGGTGCGGAGTATGTGGCGGATGAACTTGCCGCCGAACTACAACAACAAGGGCACCAAAGTACTATTCACATGGCAGCCGATCTGTCGCAATTAGATCCGTCAAATATCTGGTTGATAGTATCTTCCACTCACGGTGCAGGCGATTTGCCGGATAACTTGCAACCGCTATATCAACAATTACTTGACGATGAAAAGGAACTGCCTCAAACGGAGTATGCGCTTTGTGCGATAGGTGACTCCAGTTACGACACTTTCTGCCAGGGACCAGAAAAACTTATTGATCTACTGACAAGCAAAGGCGCCACTGCATTTGTGGATAAGATCCAGATCGATGTGCAACGCTATCCCGTACCAGAAGATCCAGCGCTAACCTGGCTTCGCGGTTGGATTGGTCAGTTGTAAATTATATTTATACCTATATATCCACATATAACAACAAATTTATCCACATACAAAAGTTAATATCTAACAAATATGTGGATAAACTGTCCTATAGATCTGATCAATCGTTGTACTAATAGGTCTGTCCAATGGACATAGATCGCTAATGTGGATAAGTAGGCGATCTATCCCCAGATTATTTGCCACTAGATCGACAAATGATCACAGTTTAAATTATATCTATCTTTATGATACTTAAATAAAAAAACAGTTACCCACCGATATAGGCGATCCTAATAGTAAAAACAATAAAGAGATCTATATAAAGATCTTAAGATCTATAAGACGATCCTTTTTCGATCTGACACAACAAAGAGATCGTTCACCTGAATCTTTGGAAATGCTAAAATGACTGGCTACTTGCTCTTGATTAACTTGGTGTCTAAGAAGGTTTAACAATGCGTTTTCATGAACGGTTTGATGTAATAGTTGTTGGCGGCGGTCATGCCGGAACGGAAGCAGCATTAGCAGCCGCCAGAATGGGCTGTAAAACCTTATTATTAACCCATAACCTAGACACTCTTGGGCAAATGTCTTGTAACCCTGCAATTGGCGGTATTGGTAAAGGCCATTTGGTTAAAGAGATCGATGCCTTAGACGGTGCGATGGCGACTGCTACTGACTATGCAGGTATCCAATTTCGCATTTTAAATTCCAGTAAAGGTCCGGCAGTAAGAGCAACACGCGCTCAGGCTGACAGGGCTCTTTATCGTCAAGCGATTCAACGGATCTTGCAAAATCAGCCTAACTTGCGTCTGTTTCAGCAAGCAGTAGACGATTTAGTAGTGGAAAATGGTCGGGTTAGTGGTGTAGTGACCCAAATGGGCTTAGCGTTTGAAGCCGCTGCAGTTGTGTTGACAACCGGTACCTTTCTTGCTGGAAAAATTCATATCGGGTTACAGAATTACAGTGGTGGTCGAGCTGGTGATCAACCGGCAATAGCCTTGGCACAGCGGTTACGAGAACTGCAGTTGCCTGTTGGCCGCTTAAAAACAGGTACGCCACCCAGAATCGATGCTCGAACTGTAGATTTTTCACAAATGACTGAACAGAAAGGTGATTTTCCTCTTCCTGTGATGTCGTTTATCGGCAATGCTGGGCAGCATCCGCAACAAGTTTCTTGTTTTATAACCCATACGAATGAACGGACTCACGAGATCATTCGTGGTGGGTTGGATCGCAGCCCTATGTATTCCGGTGTCATTGAAGGAATTGGTCCACGTTACTGTCCTTCCATTGAAGATAAGATCCACCGTTTTGCCGATAAAAATTCTCATCAAGTATTCATGGAACCCGAAGGTTTGAATACTAATGAGCTTTATCCTAACGGCATATCAACCAGCCTACCGTTTGATGTGCAGATCAATTTAGTGCGATCTATCAAAGGCATGGAACAGGCGGAGATCCTGCGTCCTGGTTATGCCATCGAATATGACTATTTTGATCCACGTAACCTGAAAAATTCGCTGGAAACCAAAGCGATTGATGGTCTATTTTTCGCCGGACAGATCAACGGTACTACCGGCTATGAAGAAGCCGCTGCTCAAGGTTTACTGGCAGGAACTAACGCGGCTTTGCAAGTGCAGGATAAAGACAGTTGGTGTCCAAGACGTGATCAGGCGTATATCGGTGTATTGGTTGACGATTTATCAACGCTCGGCACCAAAGAACCGTACCGTATGTTTACCAGTCGTGCCGAGTATCGTCTGTTACTTCGAGAAGACAATGCCGATCTGCGTTTGACTGAAAAAGGTCGCGAGCTGGGCTTGGTGGACGATCACCGTTGGGCGCTGTTCTCTGAAAAAGTAGAAGCAATCGAAACGGAAATGCAGCGTCTGCGCAGCAACTGGATCCATATAAATTCTCCTTTGGTTGGAGCGTTGAATCAGCACCTGAATACGCCGATTTCCCGCGATGCGTCTTTTGAAGAATTGCTGCGTCGTCCAGAAATGGATTATGACAAACTAATGACCTTGGAAGGTTTTGGTCCAGCAGTTGCTGATCCTTATGTTGCTGAGCAGATCCAAATTCAGGTCAAATATGCCGGATATATCCAGCGACAGCAAGATGAGATCAATAAAGCTTTACGCAACGAAAACACCGGCTTACCACTAGATCTTGATTATAAAGAAGTTCCGGGACTGTCCAATGAAGTGGTGGCTAAACTTAACAGCCATAAGCCGGAGACCATCGGTCAGGCTTCCAGAATATCTGGTGTGACACCCGCAGCGATCTCCATTTTGCTGGTGCATCTAAAAAAACGTGGTTTGTTGCGTCGCAGCGCTTAATCACAGTGCGGTTAAGACTGCAAAGGGAAGCTGTGGGCTTCCCTTAGTCTTTTATGGGCTTCATAATAGCCCCGCATTCTTATTAGGAGTTTCTTTCGTGCTTGCAGCGCAGCTGAAAAACTATCTTGCAGAGGCCAAGATCCAGGCTAGTGAAATACAGCAGCAGCAATTGCTGGCATTTGTGTCACTATTGGATAAATGGAACAAAGCTTATAACCTCACTTCTGTCCGTGATCCACAGCAGATGTTGATCCGTCATATTATGGATAGTCTGGTAGTATCGCCATTTCTACAAGGACAACGCTTTATTGATGTTGGAACCGGCCCAGGCTTACCAGGGATACCGCTGGCTATTTTGAATCCAGATAAACAATTTGTGCTGCTTGATAGCCTTGGCAAGCGTATTCGGTTTCAGCGTCAGGTTCAGATTGAGTTAAAGCTTAATAATATATCCTCTGTAGAAAGCCGGGTTGAAGACTATCAGCCACAAGTATTATTTGATGGTGTGCTCAGCCGGGCGTTTGCTTCGATAAGTGATATGCTGAGCTGGTGCGCGCATTTGCCTAAGGCTACTGGTGCTTTTTATGCGTTGAAAGGACAGCTGGATGGTAATGAATTGGCGGAAATTCCCGCTGAATACTGTGTGCAACAGCAACATCAACTGCTGGTGCCGCAGTTACAAGAACAGCGACATCTGCTGATCATCACTTCCCGGAACTGAGTGCCTTGCAATTCGCTAGCGTATCAAGCAAGTTGATGCAAGCATGGGATTAACAACAGACTTGATGGACAAGGTGACATTGTGGCGAAAATCATTGCCGTAGCTAACCAGAAAGGTGGCGTTGGGAAAACAACAACAAGTGTGAATCTGGCCGCGTCACTGGCCGCTACCAAGCGCCGGGTGTTACTGGTTGACCTAGATCCTCAGGGTAATGCCACGATGGGCAGCGGTGTTGATAAATACGACCTTGAAAATACCGTTTATGAGTTGTTGGTGGAAGAGAAGCCATTCGATGAAGTGGTGATAAAAAACACCGTTGGTAAATATGATCTAGTGGCAGCTAACGGCGATGTGACAGCGGCTGAGATCAAGCTGATCGAGTTTTTTGCCCGAGAGATCCGTTTACGTAATGCATTAACGGCTATTCGCGATCGTTATGATTTTATTTTTATTGATTGCCCTCCGTCACTCAATATGTTGACCGTTAACGCCATGTCCGCAGCCGATTCGGTGTTGGTGCCAATGCAGTGTGAATACTACGCATTGGAAGGTCTGACGGCGCTGATGGACACTGTCTCGAAACTGGCGGCAATGGTTAATCCAGGGCTTGGCATTGAGGGAATTTTGCGTACTATGTACGACCCGCGCAATCGCCTAGCCAACGATGTGTCCGATCAGTTGAAACAGCATTTTGGTGATAAGGTTTATCGTACCGTCATTCCGCGTAATATTCGTCTGGCTGAGGCCCCGAGTTTTGGCGCGCCAGCAATGTATTACGATAAAGGCAGTGCCGGGGCTAAAGCTTATTTATCTCTGGCGGGTGAAATAATCCGCCGAGCAGAGCAACAGAAGAAACAAGCAGAAAAAGTTTAAAGGGATCACCATGACATTAAAAAAACGCGGTTTAGGTAAAGGTCTGGATGCACTGCTTAGCACCAGCCACGCCGCTAATCAAAAGCGGGAAACCGCCGAAGTGCCGGAAGCGGATGTCAGCAGCGGAGAAACCCTACTTAATCTGGATCTGGATTTGCTTAAACCAGGTAAATACCAACCGCGTAAAGATATGTCACCTGAAGCGTTGGAAGAACTGGCTGAGTCCATTCGTGCTCAAGGCGTTATTCAGCCAATTGTTGTGCGAAAAACCACTGATGGTGTATATGAAATTATTGCCGGTGAGCGTCGCTGGCGCGCAGCGCAGTTGGCGCAACTGGACAAAGTCCCCTGTATTGTTAAACAAGTTCCTGACGAAAGTGCGGTTGCTATTGCCTTGATTGAGAATATTCAACGTGAAGATCTCAACGCTATGGAAGAAGCTATTGCCCTAAATCGTCTTATTGAAGAATTTGAACTGACACATCAGCAGGTGGCTGATGCTGTTGGTAAATCCCGTGCCACCGTTTCTAACTTATTACGCCTCAATGCCTTAAATCCTGCTGTGAAAGTGATGTTAGAGCACGGAGATATTGATATGGGTCACGCGCGGGCGTTATTAGCGCTTGACGGTGATCAACAAACCAGCGTTGCCAGAGTGGTGGTTGCGAAAGAATTGACCGTTCGTGAAACCGAACGGCTCATTAACAAAGTGCTTAATCCTCAGCAGAAACCTGAAAATAATATTAAAAATGCGGATTTAACAAGGTTGGAAAGCGAGCTAGTTCAAAGATTAGGAACAAAAGTTAATATTACGCACACGGTAAAAGGCACCGGTAAAATTGTAATTAATTACCAGAGTTTGTCAGAACTCGATGGAATTATCGCCAAAATCAGCTGATTTACGCGAAAAAATATCAATAAATAAAAGATAATGTAAGTTAATTACATTAAAACGGTAAATGCTTTTATAACTTGGCGCTAAATCACGTTTACGCGCTTTTTTTTTGATATCCTCAACGTTGCGCGAATGCTTCGAAAAGGTATACTTTCGCAAGCTTTTTGCGCTGGTGGCCCAGAATTTTCAAACTCGGTCACCGAAACAAAAAGAAAATTACGGAGAAGATCGATTGATTGACAATCTGGCTCGTCGTGGCCGCCGGTCAGCTTACAAACTGATTATGTTGCAAGCCACGGTTACTGGATTGGCATCGACGGTCTTTTTCGTTATGCAGGGGGTCAACGGTGGTCTGTCAGCATTAGCTGGTGCGGTTATCGCTGTGATCCCCAATTTCGTGTTCGCTACCCTGGCGTTCTCTCATATGGGAGCCAGCGCCACAGCAAAAGTGTTAAAAGGCTTTTACTGGGGGGAAGCGTTAAAGTTGCTGTTGACTATTGCATTGTTTTCATTAGTTTTTTTAACATATAAAGCTGCATTTATGCCGCTTTTTGTTTGTTATTTGCTGGGGTTAATTGTGCATTGGACAGCTCCTTTATACTTCAAGCAAAGTTAAGTGGGATGAATCATGTCTGCAACTGGTGAAGTGTCATCGCAGGAATATATTCAGCATCACCTGACGTTCTGGGCTTCAGGACATAACGGTGGATTCTGGACATGGCATATTGATTCATTGCTCTTTTCTGTAGGGCTTGGTGTTCTGTTCCTGTGGTTGTTCCGCAGCGTTGGTAAAAAAGCCACAACCGGCGTCCCTGGTAAGCTTCAATGCCTTATCGAGATGATCGTCGAATTTGTGGATAGCAGCGTTAAGGAAACCTTCCATGGTCGCAATAAACTGATTGCGCCGCTCGCTCTGACCATTTTCGTTTGGGTATTCATGATGAACTTCATGGATATGATCCCGGTTGATTGGTTGCCACAAGTGGCAGCTTTGATTGCCGGCGATCACAACCAGCACCTGAGGGTGGTTCCGACTGCGGATCTTAATGTGACTTTCAGTCTAGCACTGGGGGTGTTTGGGCTGATTATCTATTACAGCATTAAGATCAAAGGCATATCAGGGTTTGTGAAAGAGCTGACACTGCAGCCCTTTAATGTAAAGGCAATGATACCGGTCAACTTCGTGCTTGAGTCTGTTACCTTGATTGCCAAGCCGATTTCATTGGCCTTGCGTCTTTTCGGTAACCTTTACGCTGGTGAGTTGATCTTCATCCTTATTGCGCTGATGTATGGTGCCAATGTGGCGATTGCGGCTCTGGGTGTAACTTTGCACTTGGGCTGGTTGATATTCCACATATTGGTTATCACTCTACAGGCGTTTATCTTCATGATGCTAACAATTGTTTACTTAAGCATGGCGCATGAAGATCATTAAGGATTGCTGAAGAAATTTTTAAACTAAATCATTAACTAACATAGATTTAGAAACTGGAGATACAGATGGAAACGATTCTGGGCTTTACTGCAATTGCTGTTGCTTTGCTCATTGGTCTGGGTGCTTTGGGTACCGCTATTGGCTTCGGTCTGCTTGGTGGTAAATTTCTTGAAGGTGCTGCTCGTCAGCCAGAAATGGCGCCGATGCTGCAGGTGAAAATGTTCATCGTTGCAGGTCTGTTGGACGCCGTGACCATGATCGGTGTAGGTATTGCACTGTACATGCTGTTCACTAACCCACTGGGTAACATGCTGCACGGCTAATGCTTCTGTCTTTAATCTAACTAGGAGGCTGTTGTGAATATCAACGCTACCCTAATCGGTCAGACGGTCGCCTTTTTTATCTTCGTGTGGTTCTGCATGAAGTTTGTTTGGCCGCCTTTGATGAGTGCCATCGAAGAGCGCCAGAAAAGGATTGCTGATGGTCTTGCTGACGCTGACCGTGCAGCTAAAGACCTGGAGTTGGCTCAGGTGAAAGCCTCAGAACAACTCAAAGAAGCCAAGGCTACCGCCAACGAAATCATCGAGTCTGCTAACAAACGCAAGGCTCAGATCATTGACGAAGCCAAAGCCGAAGCAGACGCTGAGCGTTCAAAAATTATCGCTCAGGGTCAAGCAGAAATTGAAGCTGAACGTAATCGCGTGAAAGAGGAACTGCGTAAGCAGCTTGCCACTCTTGCCATTGTTGGTGCAGAGAAAATCCTCGAGCGTTCGATTGATGAAGCCGCCCAGCGTGACATAGTTGATAAACTTGTTGCGGAAATTTGATAAGGGAGTGGAGTTATGGCTGAGTTAACCACCATTGCTCGTCCTTATGCAAAGGCAGCTTTTGATTTTGCGGTTGAACATCAGGCCGTGGAAAAATGGGCAGAAATGCTCAATTTTGCCGCGTTGGTCAGTGAAAACGAGACCATGAAGCCGCTACTGGCCGGAGTGATGGCCAGTGATCGTTTAGCAGACTTGTTTATTAAAGTGTGCGGCGAACAGATGGATGCCCATGGTCAAAATCTGATCAAGGTAATGGCCGAAAACGATCGCTTAGAAGTACTGCCTGCTGTTGCTCAGCAATATGCTGAGTATCGCCTTGAATGGGCCAAAGAAGTTGAAGCCAGTGTAGTGTCTGCGACACCGTTGGCTGAAACTCAGATTGAGCAGATTTGTGCTTCTCTAGAGAAACGTCTCGCACGCAAAGTTAAGCTGAATTGCAGCGTTGATGCCAAGCTAATCGCTGGCATTATCATCAAAGCTGGTGACCTGGTGATTGACGGGTCTGTCCGCGGCAAACTCGACCGTTTGTCTGATAAGCTGCAATCGTAATTGGGAGTTTGAGCATGCAACTGAATTCCACTGAAATCAGCGATCTGATTAAGCAGCGGATCGAGCAGTTCGACGTTGTCAGCGAAGCCCGTAACGAAGGTACAATCGTTTCGGTAAGTGACGGTATCATCCGCATCCACGGCCTGGCCGATGTCATGCAGGGTGAAATGATCGAGCTGCCTGGTAATCGATACGCAATTGCGTTGAACCTTGAACGTGATTCTGTCGGTGCCGTAGTAATGGGTCCTTATGCCGATTTGGCTGAGGGTAACAAAGTAAAAACTACTGGCCGCATTTTGCAGGTGCCAGTAGGGCGTGGTCTGCTGGGTCGTGTTGTAAATACCTTGGGCGAACCTATCGACGGTAAAGGTCCTATCGAAAATGATGGCTTTGCTCCTGTTGAAGTGATTGCTCCTGGTGTTATTGACCGTAAGTCAGTATCACAGCCAGTACAGACTGGATATAAAGCTGTTGACTCCATGATCCCAATCGGTCGTGGTCAGCGTGAGCTGATCATCGGTGACCGTCAGATCGGTAAAACCGCTTTAGCCATTGATGCTATTATCAACCAGAAAAATTCTGGCATTAAATGTATTTATGTGGCGATTGGTCAGAAAGCTTCTACCATCGCTAACATCGTACGCAAACTGGAAGAACACGGTGCATTGGCGAATACTATCGTCGTAGTGGCTACCGCTTCAGAAGCTGCTGCTTTGCAGTATCTTGCGCCATATTCCGGTTGTTCCATGGGTGAATACTTCCGTGACCGCGGTGAAGATGCCCTGATCGTATACGACGACCTGACTAAACAGGCTGTTGCATATCGTCAAATTTCACTGTTGCTTAAGCGTCCACCAGGACGTGAAGCTTACCCAGGCGACGTTTTCTATCTGCATTCTCGTTTGCTGGAACGTGCTTCCCGCGTGAACGAAGAATATGTAGAAAAATTCACTAACGGTGAAGTAAAAGGCAAAACCGGTTCATTGACCGCCTTGCCTATTATTGAAACCCAGGCTGGTGACGTATCTGCATTCGTACCGACTAACGTAATTTCGATTACTGATGGTCAGATCTTCCTGGAAACTGACCTGTTTAACTCTGGCTTACGTCCAGCGGTTAACCCTGGTATTTCGGTTTCTCGTGTAGGTGGTGCCGCGCAGACCAAGATCATCAAGAAACTGTCCGGTGGTATACGTACCGCACTGGCACAGTACCGAGAGCTGGCTGCTTTCTCTCAGTTCGCCTCCGATTTGGATGACGCGACCCGTGCCCAATTGGAACACGGTGAACGTGTAACTGAACTGATGAAGCAGAAGCAATATGCACCGATGAGCGTTGCTGATCAGGCTGTGTCTATTTTCGCTGCAGAAAAAGGCTTCCTGAAAAGTGTTGAGCTGAAGAAAATCGGTGATTTTGAAGCTGCCCTGCTCTCCTTCATGAACAGCGAGCATGCCGAGCTGATGAAGCTCATCAACGAAACCGGCGACTATAACGCTGATATCGAAGGTGAACTGAAAGCTGGTCTCGAAAAGTTCGTGGCAACCCAAACCTGGTAACAACACGCGAGGTGCCAGTTAAGGCACCTCTGGTCCAGATTGGAGAGTAGAGATGGCCGGCGCAAAAGAGATTAAGTCAAAGATCTCCAGTGTGAAAAACACACAGAAGATCACTTCCGCCATGGAGATGGTGGCAGCCAGCAAAATGCGCAAAGCGCAGGATCGCATGGCTTCCAGTCGTCCTTATGCGGAAAGTATGCGTAAAGTGATCGGTCACGTAGCGCAAGGTTCTCTCGAATATAAACACCCCTATTTAGAGGTGCGAGAAGCCAAGCGGGTTGGATACATAGTTGTGGCAACCGACCGTGGTCTTTGTGGTGGTTTGAACGTCAACCTGTTTAAGAAGGTGGCGGCAGACGTGAAAAGCTGGAAGCAACAAGGTGCTGAAGTGGAATTTTGTCCCATCGGTGCTCGTAGCGTACAGTTTTTTAAAAGCTTTGGTGGCAAGGTACAGGCTTCGGCGTCTGGTTTGGGTGATGCACCTAAATTGGCAGATCTGATCGGTACTGTGCGTGTAATGCTGCAGGCTTACAACGAAGGCAAACTGGATCGTCTGTATGTGGTGTTCAATAAATTCGTGAATACCATGACACAGACCCCCGTGATCGAGCAGCTGCTGCCTTTGCCTAAATCCGATGAAGATGATGTGAAACATCACTGGGATTACATTTACGAACCAGATCCAAAAGAACTGTTGGAAAGATTACTGGTGCGTTATGTGGAATCTCAAGTTTATCAGGGTGTTGTTGAAAATATTGCCTCTGAACAGGCTGCCCGTATGGTGGCGATGAAAGCGGCAACTGACAACGCAGGTAACCTGATTGACGATTTGCAACTGGTGTACAACAAGGCCCGTCAGGCTGCAATTACGCAGGAACTGTCGGAAATTGTATCCGGTGCAGCTGCGGTTTAGGCTGGGTAACCAAGACAAGTTTTAGAGGATTAATCATGAGCACAGGTACTGTAGTCCAAGTAATTGGCGCGGTTGTGGACGTAGAGTTTCCACATGATGCCGTACCTCAGGTATATGACGCTCTGAAAATCGTGGGTGAAGGCGCCTGTAAAGGCCTGGTGCTGGAAGTTCAGCAGCAGCTGGGTGGTGGTGTAGTTCGTACCATCGCCATGGGTTCTTCCGACGGTTTGCGTCGTGGTATCGAGGTGGAAAATACAGGTGCCCCGATTTCTGTTCCGGTAGGTCATGCAACACTTGGCCGTATCATGAACGTATTGGGTGAGCCCGTAGATGAAGTGGGTCCTATTGGTGAAGAAGAGCGTTATATTATTCACCGTGCGGCTCCTTCTTATGAAGAACAATCAAACACCACTGAATTGCTGGAAACTGGTATCAAGGTTATTGACCTTGTTTGTCCGTTTGCCAAGGGTGGTAAAGTCGGTCTGTTCGGTGGTGCGGGTGTTGGTAAGACAGTTAACATGATGGAACTGATTAACAACATCGCTAAAGCCCACTCAGGTCTTTCTGTATTCGCCGGTGTAGGTGAACGTACCCGTGAAGGTAACGACTTCTACTACGAAATGAAAGATTCTGGCGTTCTGGACAAAGTAGCCATGGTCTACGGTCAGATGAACGAACCACCAGGCAACCGTCTGCGTGTAGCGTTGACTGGTCTGACAATGGCCGAAAAATTCCGTGATGAAGGCCGTGACGTACTGTTGTTTATCGACAACATTTACCGTTACACCCTAGCCGGTACTGAAGTATCAGCGCTGCTGGGTCGTATGCCGTCAGCAGTAGGTTATCAGCCAACATTGGCGGAAGAAATGGGCGTACTGCAGGAACGTATTACCTCTACAAAAGTGGGTTCTATCACTTCTGTACAGGCGGTATACGTACCTGCGGACGACTTGACTGACCCAAGCCCTGCAACTACTTTCGCCCACTTGGATGCGACCGTAGTATTGTCGCGTCAGATTGCTTCTCTGGGTATTTACCCAGCGGTTGACCCTCTGGATTCCACCTCTCGTCAGTTGGACCCTCAAGTGGTTGGTCAGGAGCATTACAACGTGGCAACTGGCGTGCAGCACGTGCTGCAACGTTATAAAGAGCTGAAAGACATTATTGCTATTCTGGGTATGGACGAATTGTCTGATGAAGACAAGATGACAGTAGCTCGCGCGCGTAAAATTGAGCGTTTCCTGTCTCAGCCATTCCACGTAGCAGAAGTGTTTACCGGTTCTCCAGGTAAGTACGTCTCTTTGAAAGACACTATCCGTGGCTTCAAAGGTATTTTGGAAGGTGAATTTGATCATCTGCCAGAACAGGCGTTCTACATGGTTGGTTCTATTGAAGAAGCAGTAGAAAAAGCCAACAAGAAGTAATCAGAGAATGCTCTCTGGTTTTGATAGGAGAACGGGATGGCAGCCATGACAGTACAACTTGATATCGTCAGTGCAGAAAGCAAAATCTATTCCGGACTGGTTGCCAGTTTACAGGTGACAGGTTCAGAAGGTGAGCTAGGGGTAATGCCCGGCCATACGCCACTGCTGACTAATATCAAACCTGGCATGGCGCGCATCGTCAAACAAAATGGTTCCGAAGAAGTGTTTTATCTGTCCGGGGGTATCCTCGAAGTACAGCCTTCTTCTGTATCCGTATTGGCTGATGTCGTAATGCGTGCCGATGAGATTGACGAACAGGCCGCTGTAGAAGCCAAGCGTCGTGCCGAAGCCGTGATGGCAAAGGCGGGTGCTGACTTTGATTACGCGGCAGCAGCAATTGAGCTGGCTAAAGCCATTGCTCAGTTGCGTGTGGTCGAAACCATCAAGAAGAACATTGCCAGATAATGTAACTCTGCTGAAAAAGGCGCCTGATGGCGCCTTTTTTATTGCCTGCAATCTGGGATAGACACTGCATCAGACCGGCAATTTGGTTAGAATGTGGCGGTCATTTGCTAAAGGAAGTGGTTATGTCGCTCAATGTTGTGATCCTCGCGGCCGGAAAGGGAACCCGGATGCGTTCTTATTTGCCCAAAGTCCTGCACAAAGTTGCCCACAAAAGTATGGTGCAGCATGTTATCGATACCGCCAAAGCCCTGGATGCCGCGCAGATTAATCTGGTGTATGGCTATGGTGGTGAACAACTACAGGCAGCCATAACCGATCCACAACTAAATTGGGTGGAGCAGCCACAGCAGTTGGGAACGGGTCATGCGGTGGCACAGGCGATCCCATACATAAACGATGAAGACACCGTGTTGGTGCTGTACGGTGACGTGCCGCTTATTCGTGAACAAACCTTACAGGCGTTATTACAAAGTCGCCAGCCCGGTGGCGTGGCAATGCTCACGGTGAATCTGGCGAACCCTAGCGGTTATGGCCGTATTTTGCGAGAAAACGGTAAGGTTGTTGGCATTGTGGAGCAGAAAGATGCAACGGCAGCGCAACTGGCAATTACTGAGGTCAATAGCGGCATTATGGCGTTGCCTGGCAAACAGCTAAAACATTGGCTGAGCCAATTGAACAATAACAATGCCCAAGGAGAGTTTTATCTTACTGATGTGGTAGCGATGGCTCATCGGGATAATGTTACTATCACCACCGCTCATCCGGCGGATGCCATTGAAACCGAAGGCGCGAATAATCGGGTGCAGTTAGCTGTGTTGGAACGGGCTTATCAGGCGCGCATGGCCGAACAACTGATGCTCAATGGTGCCAATCTTAGAGATCCCGCCCGTATCGATATTCGCGGAGATGTGACCGTTGGTCAAGATGTGATGATTGATATCAATGTCATCTTTGACGGCAAAGTGGTGCTTGGTAATAACGTCACCATAGGTGCGGGTGCGATTCTGATCGATTGCGAAATAGCCGATGGCGGCGAGGTGAAACCCTATACCATTGTTGAAGGTGCCAAAATAGGGGTAAATGCCAATGCTGGACCGTTTGCCCGTTTGCGTCCTGGGGCTGAATTGAAAGCGGATGCCCATGTGGGTAATTTCGTGGAAATGAAAAAAGCGGTGTTGGGGGAAGGTTCTAAAGCCGGGCATCTGACGTATTTGGGCGATGCGCAGATAGGTAAAGGCGTCAATATTGGTGCTGGCACTATCACCTGCAACTATGATGGTGCCAACAAGCACCTTACCGTAATTGGGGATGATGTATTTGTGGGCAGTGATACGCAGCTGGTGGCCCCGGTATCCATTGCCAAAGGTGCCACTTTGGGGGCGGGTTCCACCATTACCAAAGATGTTGGTGAAAACGAACTGGTCATTACCCGGGTAAAACAAAAACATATCAGTGGTTGGCAACGACCAGTAAAAAAAGCTAAATAGTCTTTTTTAAATTTCGTTTCGAAAGCACTCGTTAATGGGTGCTTTTTTGTGTCTTCTATCTACTCTTGCTTAATGGTGGCTTAATAAAGGTGCTAATCAGCGCAAAAAGTGCTTGTGGTTAAGTTTTGTTTGAATATAATTTCTTTCAAATCGAAACTTAAGCTATCGATAAATGATAAAAAGGAACACCCAGCAACGGCGCCGAGCAATTGTTGAACAGTTAAATCACTCCGGCGAAGTCAGTGTTGAACAACTGGCACAAGCGTTTGAGACCTCAGAAGTCACTATCCGCAAGGACTTGGCGGCGCTGGAAAATGATGGATTACTGCTGCGACGTTATGGTGGTGCCGTGCCGTTACCTCAGGAACTGGCAGTGCCACTGCGGGGACCATCCGTAAATCAGTTAGCCATTGCTCACAAAGCCGCAGAACTTATTCGCGATCATAACCGCATCATCATTGACTGTGGTTCCACTACCCTGGGGCTTATTCCCGAGTTAAATGAAAAGCGCGGGCTGGTGGTAATGACCAACTCCCTGCAACTCGCTAATGCCATTCACGAACTGGAAAATGAGCCAACATTATTGATGACCGGCGGTACTTGGGATCCACATTCCGAATCGTTTCAGGGGCAAATGGCTGAGCAGGTATTGCGCTCCTATAACTTTGACCAACTGTTTATTGGCGCGGATGGTATCGATCTGAACCGCGGCACTACCACTTTCAATGAACTCACCAACCTTAGCAAAGTGATGGCGGAAGTATCACAACAGGTGGTAGTGATGTTGGAATCCGACAAGCTGCAGCGGCGTATTCCCAACCTAGAATTGCCTTGGGAACAGATATCTACAGTCATTACCGATGATCGTCTATCTTCGCAGGCGGCAGACATTATTCGTGGGCACGGCATCGAAGTATTGCTGGTGCCTTATCAATCTTCAAACTAAGACGTAATGCAGGAAATAACATGTGTGGAATAGTTGGCGCCGTGGCGCAAAGGGATGTGATGGAAATTTTGCTGGAAGGATTGAAGCGGCTGGAATATCGCGGCTACGACTCCGCCGGCATGGCTGTTATCCATGAACAGCAACTGCAGCGTGTGCGCCGCGTGGGTAAAGTGCAGGAGTTGGCCGATGCACTGGCACAGCATCCATTGTCTGGTGGTACGGGTATAGCCCACACCCGCTGGGCGACCCACGGTGAGCCTAACGAACGCAATGCCCATCCCCACCAATCCAGTGGTGATATCGCCGTGGTACACAACGGTATTATTGAAAACCACACTGAATTGCGAGTAAAGCTGCAAGCACAGGGTTATCAGTTTGAATCAGATACCGATACCGAGGTTATCTGCCATCTGGTGCACCATGAGCTGAAAACCCATGAAACCTTGCTGGCAGCGGTGCAGGCTACCGTGAAACAACTGCAAGGTGCCTATGGCACAGTTGTGATTGATCGCCGCGACAGCGACCGCTTAGTGGTCGCGCGCAGTGGCAGTCCGCTGGTGGTGGGTTATGGTCTGGGTGAAAACTTTGTCGCGTCAGATCAACTGGCGTTGTTACCGGTAACCCGTTCTTTTTCTTACCTAGAAGAAGGTGATGTTGCTGAAATTACCCGCCGGAAAGTGAGTATCTTTAACAGCCAAGGCGAAGCGGTTGAACGTGAGATTAAAGAGTCTGAAATCACTCATGATGCCGGTGACAAAGGTGAATATCGGCATTACATGCTGAAAGAGATCCACGAACAACCACTAGCGTTAACTCGTACTATGGACGGCCGTATCGCCCATGGTCAGGTGCTGCCATCGGCTTTTGGTGAAAATGCTGCAGCCTTGCTACAAGGTATTCGTCACGTACAGATCATCGCCTGTGGCACCAGCTATCACGCAGCCATGACCGCCCGTTACTGGTTAGAACAATGGGCGGGGGTTTCCTGTAATGTGGAAATTGCCTCCGAGTTTCGCTATCGCAAATCTTTTACTTACCCAGACAGCTTGTTTGTCACCATTTCCCAGTCGGGTGAAACCGCCGATACCCTGGCCGCCTTACGCTTGGCAAAACAGATGGGGTATAAAGCCTCGTTGACCATCTGTAACGTGCCTGGTTCATCTTTGGTGCGCGAGTCAGATATGGCGTACATGATGAAAGCAGGCGCGGAAATCGGTGTGGCATCAACAAAAGCCTTTACCGTGCAGTTAGCCGGACTGCTGATGTTGACAGCGGTTATCGGCCGCTACAACGGCATGAGTGCCGATACTGAAACCGCTATGGTTCACAGCTTGCAATCTTTGCCAGCAAAAGTGGAACAAACCTTAGGGCTGGACGAAGCCATTGCCGATTTGGCGGAAGACTTTGCTGACAAGAGCCATGCGTTGTTTTTAGGCCGCGGCGATCAATACCCTATTGCCATGGAAGGTGCGCTAAAGCTAAAAGAGATCTCTTACATCCATGCAGAAGCTTATGCCTCGGGCGAACTGAAACACGGGCCGTTAGCGTTGATCGATGCCGATATGCCGGTGATTGTGGTAGCGCCTAACAATGAATTGCTAGAAAAGCTCAAATCCAACGTAGAAGAAGTGCGCGCCCGTGGCGGCTTGATGTATGTGTTTGCCGATGTGGATGCCAACTTCCAGTCAGACGACTCCATGACGGTTATCCCCGTACCCCACTGCGATGAGTTTATTGCGCCACTGATCTACACCTTGCCACTACAACTGCTTTCTTATCATGTAGCTTTGATAAAAGGCACTGACGTTGACCAGCCACGCAATCTCGCAAAATCGGTAACTGTTGAATAAAATCAATATTTTATGTGACAGTTGTGGGAAAGAAATAGAGATTCATACTAAGTATTAAAGTCTCATAAGTGGCGGTTTTAGCTGGATGCTAGCCGCCACTTTTATTTCTAAAGTGCCCCATTGCGATTCAGCGGTGTGATTTTGGGCTAACTCTGACATACAAAGATTGACCAAATTTTAGTAATACGACAAAGTTACTGCGTAACCAGTTGATTAACGTTGATTAAGGATGTTGTTTTCAGGCACGCTTGAAGCGTTAGCGTCGCAGGTGAAGCGAACTTACACGCAGTCAGCTTCAAGTGAGGAACAAACACTCTCAATGTTGGCGGAATACGGAGTATTCAGATACAAGGAAGTCAAATAGCCTATCATCATGTGCACCTTCTACGTAATCTGCCACTCGCAAACCAAACAACGGACACGAAAAACCGCTCCGTTGAATTATGATCGTTACATGCCAATGGCTAAGTTATTATCGGAATCATATATAGGGAGTTATTGTGAGTCTTGTTCAAATTCATTTTGATGGTGATATAGCTGTCAACCACCAAGTAAGTATGAGAACCCTTGGAAAAACGCTAACGCATTTGCAAAATTCGATGGATAGAGCCTACTTAGAGCAGCATTACGGGCAGCTATGGAAATTTGCGAAAATGCGACAGGAGTTCTACCAAGAGGTAGAGCTGCTTGTACAAGAGCCTAAAGAAGGGGGTTATGTACTAGATTTCTTATCGTCAAACCCCGTAACCAAGGCCGTTATAAATAGAGTTTCTAGTGCTGTTAATGGTGCTGTTGAAGCTTCAAAGCAAGCAGGTTTGGACAAAGCAACTAAAATTGAAGACTCTCTAAGCAATAGGATAGCTCAAGTTGAAAGCGGAATTCTTGTTCCAAAAGACCTACAGACGATGATAGATAACCCAGATGCATCAGTAATAAGACGATATGGTGATCGTGCGATCTCTAGAGAAATCGATCAAATACTGTCAATCATTAGAGCTGGGAATGCAGGAGATAGTACTTTTGAGCTTCTTTTGAGCGGAGATAAATCTGCCAAATTTGATTTTAATAAAGAGTCTGCTGGAAGGTTTCATTCAACAGTTTCTCGCAGAGAGCTTGGTGAGCCTGTACTCTATACCGCAACAATATCATCACTAGATAGGCATAATAACAACGGAAAGATTTACAATTTAATAACCCAAAAAGTTGCTAATATTCATTTCTTCAATGAAGACTTTCTAGAGATGGCGATGCCTTTTTTTCAAGAGAAAAAAGAGATGGTTTTTGTGGGTTCTCCATTAATAGAATACGGTGCATTTGATCCAAATGCAGGTGATATCTACTTTATCAAATTGGCATAGTTATGGATGAATTAGCAAAGGCTGTACAAAAAAAATATATTGAAGATATAACCAAGAAGTATCCGCTTCATCGTTTCCTTGTTATATTTATGGTTTTAATTTCTTCATACATATACTCCAAGGGTGATGACATTAGAGTGCTCTCAGAATTACAGAATATAAAGTTAAGCTTTATCTTTGATTTTAATAAAGGCTTGCTTGCTTCTGTTGATTTCGAGCAGTTGGTTATGGCTATTTTTGTATCAGGAATTATTGGTTATATATATTCCAAAGTTAGCAGCATGTCATTCAAATTGCTAGCGAAGGCATCTTCTTTTGATTCTTATATCTCTGACATTAGAGAAAAGGTTAATTCAAAAAAATCACAAGAGGAGGTTTTGAATTACTTTCTTGCTAAGGATGTATCGAAAGAACTTGAGGGTTTGAGAGTGAAATTAAAATCTTTTCATACTCGTTCTGAAGTGTTTCTTGTTATCGCATTAACTATAGGATGGGGACACAGGGTGGGATCATACTTTGTTAACAGCATGGAACTTATCAGTATCAGCATGATCTGATCAGGCATGTTATTCTACTCAGCCTAATCCATGTCCTTGTTTGACCATTTGAAACTCATTGAAGACCCA